>CAVIVH010000010.1:0-15892 GCA_963646185.1 bacterium
TCGCTGAACAGTCTGTAGTCCGAGGAACGGGTATTCCTGTTGCGGAATATCACGGCAAGCGGCGCTCCGGTGGTGTGGCCCTCATAGACCCCGCTCAGTATTTCGGGCTCGTCGTCCTCGATTCTGGGGGTAGTGCCCTTGCCTCCGCTCTTGCGGCGCAGGATATCTTTCATGAAGTCGCCGGCTCCCAGTTCCAGACCGGGCTGCACGCCGTCGAGGACCACGCCTATGGCATTGCCGTGGGACTCGCCGAAAATGGAGACTCTGAATTTTCTTCCGAATGTGTCCATCCTAATTTCTGAATTTGTCAAACATGCTCATGAAGTCCGGGAAAGACTTCGCCACGCACGCGGTGTCGTCTATCTCTATGGGAGCGTCGGCTCCGAGAGAGGCTATCTCCAGGGCCATCACCATGCGGTGGTCGTGGCTGGAGGTGTATCTGCCGCCCTTCAGCAGCCTGCCGAGGAGGACTCTGCGGGCAAGAGGCATGCCCGATATCTCCAGCACATCGCCCCTGATTGCGGCGTGGACTCCCATGGCCGTCAGCATTTCGGTTATCGCCCTGCCCCTGTCACTCTCCTTGGATGCGAGCCTTCCCACTCCGGAAATCCGGCTTGTGCCCTCGCAGAAGGCGGCCAGTACGGCGATGACGGGGAAAAGGTCGGGGCAGTTGGAGGCGTCGGTGTCAAAGCCGGTGAGAGGAGCCTTGCGGACATGGATTATGCCGCTCTCGTCCTCCTGGGATATGCTGGCTCCGGCCTGGGCCAGTATGTCCATGACGGAAAGGTCGGCCTGCAGGGAGGAAGTGTCCAGCCCGGCCAGGTCGGCTCCGCCGAATATGGCGCCGGCCACCATGAACGGGGCCGCCGAGCTCCAGTCGGCCTCTATCCTCATCTCTGCGGGGACATATCTCTGTCCGCCCTTCATCTTCACGCTGATGCCGTCGCACAGGCCCCAGTCCCTGGTCTGGATGAATTCCTCGCCGCCCTCCATCTCGCTGGAGATGCGGATTCCGAATTTCTTCAGCACGTCCATGGTTATGAAGAGATACGGGATGCTCTTGGGGCTGTCGATATAGACTTCGCTGTCGCCGTCCTCAAGGGGAAGCGCGGCCATAAGTCCGGAAACGAGTTGCGAGCCGTCCCTGCCGGAGATTTCGGCGTGGCCGGTGCGGAGAGGGCCCTTCACCGAGAACGGCACTCCGACCGATGCGGCCCCGTCCTCTGTGGATATCCCTGCCCCGAAGGCTCCCATTATTTCTCTTGCGCCCTTCAAAGGCCTGCCTATCAGCGACTTTTCTCCGGTGATGCGGACAGGTCCGCGGCCTATGACCGCAAGCAGCGGGGCAGTCATCCTGGTGAGGAATCCGGACTCGCCGGTGTGGACTTCAGAGATGTCCGAGCATTTCGGCGCGGCGGCTATGCCCTTGACGGTCAGAACGTCGTCCTTCCTCACGATTTCGGCTCCGAGGCTCTTCATGGCGGCTATGGCGGACTCGCTGTCGCCGCAGGGGGTGTATCCGGAAAGGGTGGAGACTCCGCCGGCCATGGACGCGGCCACTATCGCCCTCTGCGCGAAGCTTTTGGACGAGGGCATGGTGAGAAGTTCACCGCCGGCGGGGGTGCGGTCGCCATAGACCGCCCTGTAGATTTCTTCGGCCGGCCACTGTCCCGGCGCGGCGGCCTCTTCGGCGTTCATGGCCGCATAGGTATATGGCGCGCCTCTTCTGAGGCACTCGAGACGGGATTCCTTTCCCTCCTCGCCCATGCAGAAGGCCAGCAGCGTGCCGGGTTCGAACTTGTCATAGAGCGACATAACCCTGGCGACGTCTTCCCGGCTGTGGGCGGTGGTGACTATCTTGGCTATTCCTGCGCCGAGGTGCAGACATTTCTCGGCAAGGGCCCTGAGGGCTTCGGGGGAATCGGTTCCCTCGAAATCGTGCCATGAGCGGATGAGGACCGTGCCGTATTCGCCGGCCTCGCGGCGGATGCGCTTGGACATCATGGAGGGGGCCTCTATTTCTATGTCCACATAGGCCGCACCGGACTGGACGGCCTTGAGCAGCCGGGCCTCGGCTTCGGCGGCGTCCATGGAGGAGGATATCCTGCAGGTGGCCACAAGGGGGATGTCAGCGCCCTCGAAGAGCTCGCCGATCTCGTCGCCGGTGAGGTCGCAGCGGTCAAGCCGGATTTCGGCCATTTCTATTTCCGGCCTCTCGATGATCTCGAAAATCTCTTCCAGGGACCTGTTCTGTATGGTAGTGCAAATCATAGAGCTTCGCTCACTTTCATGTCTTTGATGATCACTTCGCCGATTCCTTTCATCAGCACGAAGTGCATTGTTCCGTTTTCGGCCTTTTTGTCCTTTTCCATGGCGGCCGCGAGGGCGTCCTTGCCGTAGGGGCAGTCAACAGGGAGCCCGCAGGAGGCGAAGTCCAGCCTGAGCCGCCCGGCGAGGTCGCCGTCGGTGAGGCCCAGACGGTCGGAAAGGGCGGCCGCCATGACCATGCCCACAGCCACGGCTTCTCCGTGGGATATGCTGTAGCCGGATTCTTTTTCTATGGCGTGGGCGAAGGTGTGGCCGAGGTTCAGCTTCCTGCGCTCGCCTTTTTCAAACTGGTCTCGGCCCACCACTCCGGCCTTCACCGCAGCGGCGGCATGGATCAGGTCGAGCAGTTCGCCCCTGCGCGCGGCTATGGCGGCGGGTCTGTCGGACGAGGCGTGGATTCCGGCCAGGACCCGAACGGCCTTTTCATAGTTTCCGCCCCGGTCGTCGATGATGAAGGTCTTGAGCATCTCGGCCGAGCCGCCGCGGAATTCCCTGTAGGGCAGGGTTTCCAGGACCTCGGGACATTCATAGGTGAATTCCGGCTGGCGGATGGTCCCGATCATGTTCTTGAGGCCGGCGAAGTTGACACCGGTCTTTCCGCCTATGGATGCGTCCACCTGGGAAAGGAGGGTCGTGGGGATGTAGCCGAAGCGTATGCCTCTCTTGAATATGGATGCGGCGAAGCCGGCTATGTCGGTGGTTATGCCGCCGCCGGCAGCCAGCAGGAAGGAGCTGCGGTCGGCGCCTTCGCCCAGCAGCCATGAGCACAGGTCCATGACCGTGTCTATGGATTTGTCGTCTTCCGTGGCCGCTATGGCTCTACAGGCCCGGATGTTCTCCAGACCGCGGAGTTCCGTGACCATCGGCCCTATGTTCTTGTCATAGACCAGATACACGGCCGGATAGTCTCTGACATATCCGGCAACCTCCGCCAGTCTTTCTCCGGAATAGACCCTGCTCAGGACCTTTCCTTCGTGTTCTATCGTTATTTCCGCCATGTCTTTTCTGTCTCGCGTAACGGTGCGCCCTCCCTGTCGGAAGGGCATAATCTACAAAGTTAGAAGCAGTTTTGATTATGTCCAATTTTTATTTACCTTTGTCGCTCTCCAAATTCGCATGCCCGAATGGCGGAATTGGTAGACGCGTTGGACTCAAAATCCAATGTCCCTTAAAGACGTGCCGGTTCGAGCCCGGCTCCGGGCACCGAAAAAGGCTGACCAGTTTTGGTCAGCCTTTTTCGGTGCCCAGCGCTGTCCAACCCCCTGCGCTCCCTTTCAGGGGGACTTTTTTCGCACTTCGTGCGGCGGGCAGAAGCCCTTATGTCGCTTCGCTCCGGTAAGGCCTCCGTCCTGCATTTTTTGCGCCCATAGGCAACGGGCGGCATTTGTGATGACATCATCGGCAACGGGCGCCGGGAGGACGGCCTTTTGGCCGAGCCGCCCGCACCGGTGCCCCGTAGCCGCCGGAGGATATCCATTCCGGCGGCGGTGCCGACCATTTGACAACTGGCCACGGCTTATCGGCATCGGCTGCCGGGTAAGCGCACCTCGCGCCGTACAAAATAAGGCGGAGGCATATGGCCACAGAGGGCCCTGCAACCGGGAATCCGTCCGCCGTAACGGGTTTTAAAAGTCGTTACCGCGGACCGACCATAGTCCTCAGGCCCCTAGAATAGCACCTCCCTCCGCCTAACTTTGTAACTCAGCCTTTTACCATCTCCAGCAGGTCCAGCCATGGAGTTAATTTTACAAAATGAGCGTCCGGCGATGTGCCTTGCAGACCCTTCCAAGGCCGATACCCGTGCTTAAGGGGCCTTAAAAAGTGCTCTTATGCAAGGCAGCGTGCCTCCCAGGCCCCTCAGAGGCCGATGCCCCACTGCTCACTTTGTAAAAATCAGCCTGATGGGTAGTGGGCGGCATTTGTTAGGACAGCATTGGCAGGGGCGCCGTCTGGATGCGCTTTTGCGCGGCCACATTCTTTATGCCTTACATCAACGCAGAGACGCTTAATTCTCCCGCCGGGACATGTCGTGAAGCGACGGAGAGGTCAACAGCCAGCATCGCGCGGCGATGTCCGTTTTTCGGATACGCGAATGGGCGAATGCGGCGAAAATTGTACTATTTTTGCAGTCTGTGCGACCCGGGTTCCGCAGTGCGGAATCCGAATCCGAAAACCGATGAAAATCAGAACCATAATCATAGCCCTTGCGGCCGTCCTGCTTTTGGCCCCGCCCACTCGCGCCCAAGAGAGTGCGGCCATGTCTTCGCATGCCCGGGAGAGCGCGGACTCCGACTATATAGACGCGGTCCAGCTCTATGCCGACGGCGATTACCCCGGAGCGGCCGCCCTGCTGAAAAAGATCCTCGCCAGAGACCCCGGCAACGACGGAGCCTGGTACTATATGGGCATGAGCGCACTGTACAGGGGCGACAAGGAAGCGGCCCTGGCCTCGCTGGACAAGGCGGCCTCGCTGGACACCGCCAACTACTGGTACAGAGACAGGCTGGCCATGGCATATGCCCGTTCCGGAGAGATGGACAAGTCCATAGCCGAATATGAGCGCCTGGCACGGCTCTATCCAAAAAAGATGGACTCCTTCTACACCCTCACCAACCTCTACCTCACCAAGGGCGAATACGGCAAGGCTGTCGGGGCGATAGACGACATAGAGGCGTTCTATGGCAAGACCGACGCCACCGTGCTCACCAAATACCGCATTTTCCTCCAGGAACAGAAACAGGAAGAAGCCCTCAAGACCCTGAAAGACTACAGCGACGAATATGCGTCGCCCCAGATACTGTCCATGCTCGGAGACCACGAGGCGGGAATGTCCAACGACTCCCTCGCATGCGCCTACTACGACGAGGCCCTGGCCCTGGACAGCGGATACTCGCCCGCGCTGCTGGGCAAGGCCGAAGTGTACAGGCTTGCCAGGAAATATCCGGAATATTTCTCCGCCGTCCGCGGAATCATGTCCTCCGAATCGGTCTCCGCGGCCGAAAAGGCCGACTATGTGAATCAGGTCACCAGACATGTGGACCCGAACTTCATCCAGGCCCACAGGGCGCAGCTGGACTCGGTCTATGTCCTGATGCAGGACCGTCATCCCGCCGACACGGCCGTGCTGCAGGTCAGCGGGGTGTATTACTTCAACACCGGCCGGCCGGAAATGGCCAGGGAGGTGCTGCGCAGAAACATGGAGTCCAATCCGGACAATGTCCGCGCCGCCTACATGTATCTGGAGGTGCTGTCCGAAACCAAGGACTATGAGACCCTCGTCTCCGAAAGCGAGAAGGCCTCCGCCCGCTTCCCCGGAGACAAGACCTTCGACAGCATGGCCCTGTTCGGTGAATACAGTCTCAAGAACTATGACCGTGTGGTCAGGAAATGCGAGTCTATGATAGCCAAGGCGCCCGCCGACAGCGCGGTGTGTCTGGACGCATATTCCACAATGGGAGACATGTATCATCTGATGGGCGAGAACGCCAAGGCATACAAAGCCTATGACAGGGCCCTCAAGATCAACCCCCGCTACGCCCCGGTCCTGAACAACTATGCCTACTATCTCTCCCTGGAGGGAAAATCGCTGTCCAAGGCCTACAGGATGAGCAAGCTGACCATAGAAATAGAGCCCGACAACGCCACCTATCTCGACACCTTCGGATGGATCCTCCATCTGCAGGGCAAAGACCTGGAGGCCAAGCCCTTCTTCAAGCACGCCATGCTATATGGCGGCAAGGAAAGCTCCACCATGCTGGCCCACTACGCCATAGTCCTGGAGGCTCTCGGCGAGACCGACCTGGCCAATGTCTATAGGACTCAGGCGAAGGCCAGGGCCGAACAGGAAGAAAAGGAGGGAAAATGAAGCTCCGCATTCTGACAGCCATTTTCGCAGCGATGCTCGCCCTGCTGCCGGCAGTTCAGGCCCACGCCCAGAACACCGGTTCCCAGGAGGCGCGCAAGGCAAAGCTCGAGAAGGAGATAGCCCAGATCAATAAACAGCTGAAGGAGAACAAGTCCAAAAGCAACACCGCCCTCGGGGACCTCACGCTGGTCAGGAAGAAAATCTCCAACAGAAAGGCCCTGATCGAAGAATCGGACAAGGAGATAAAGGCACTGTCCCGCCAGGTGGAGGAGAAGCGCCGCGAAGTGGATTCCATGGAGACGAGGCTCGACACCATGTCCTTCTACTATTCCCGTCTCGTGCGCAACGCCTACAAGAACAGGGACTCCCGCGTGTGGTATATGTACATCCTCGCAAGTGAAAATCTCGGGCAGGCCTTCCGGAGAATCGGCTATCTGAGAGACCTCTCGCACCAGATGAACGTGCAGGCCGATAGGATTTCCGCCCAGAGGGACTCGGTGGAGAAGGAGCGCGCCAGGCTAGAGGTCATGAAGACGGAAGCCCAGTCGCTGCGCGCCAGGAGACAGATGGAAGTGGTCTCCCTCCAGGACGAGGAGAAGCAGTCCAACGCGCTGGTGTCCAGGCTCAAGAGCGACAGAAAGAAATACGAGAAGGACCTTGCGGCCAAACGCAGCCAGGTCGAGGCTCTCAACCGCGAGATAGCGCGGATCATCCGCGAGGCGACCAAAACCACCTCAAAAGGAAAGGGCACCGGGTCCAAGACCGTAATAGACTATGCGCTGGCCTCGGAATTCGCCGGCAACAAGGGCAAGCTGCCGTGGCCTGCCGACGGGCCGGTCGTGGAAAAGTTCGGGCAGCACCGGCATCCGGTCTATACCAACGTGCAGATGCCTTTCAACAACGGAATCGGCATCTCCGTTTCGGGCGGGGCCCCGGTCAAGGCCGTGTTTGACGGCACCGTGAAGCAGATAGTCGTAATGCCCGGCTACAACAAGTGCGTGCTGGTCCAGCACGGAAACTATTTCTCATTCTACTGCAAGCTGGGCGACGTGAGGGTGAAGTCCGGCGACAAGGTGAAGACCGGCCAGATCATCGGAGCGGTGGACGGGGCTTCCGCCTCACCGCAGCTCCATTTCCAAATCTGGAAGGGCACCTCTCCCCAGGACCCCGAACTCTGGCTTAGATAGCGCCGGACAGTCGGCAAGTCTGCTACGGCTGACCGGTGGACAAAAGAATAGCAGGGCCCGGCGCCCTGCTTTCTTATGACCTTCGGCGTCACGCGGAGACGCTCACGCCGGAGCGGACATCCTCCGTTTATGGAAAAGCGGAGCCGGGTTCTATGAACGGGCGGGCCGGAAAGGCGGCGCAGGAGAGCGGTCGGAACGGCATCCAAAAAAATCTTACCGGTAAGGAATTATTCTGAAAGTACAGTTTCCGGGCTTTGTGGCAAACGGGGCGCAGGATGTGGCGGAATATTTCCGGAGAAGGGGCTTTCCGGCTTTCTTTGCGGAAAAACGGGAAGTATGGGAATCAGTTTCAGAACGGCCGCCGCCGCAATCTTCCTTCTTGCCATGGCGGCGTGCGACCTGCTGGAGAGGGAGAATTCGAAGACGGCGAGAGGCGCACACGAAAAGGACGGGGAGACCATCCGCGGAGCCGCCGCCGACACGGTCCTGTATGCGGCGGGCATAGAATATCCCGAAGGATACGGCTGGCGCGAGGATCCGGACTATAGCAGCATAAACGGAACCATAGTGGTCTTCGCCGGCCAGAAGCGGGTTCTCGAAATCCCGGCCGGGCCGGGGACCTCCATGCCCATGGACCCGAAATGCCACAAGCTCTACAAAGGGCACCTCTATTCCGCCGCGGCCTCCGGAGGCGGGACCGTGATTTCCAGGGACGGGAACAAGCTGTTCAGCTACACCGGCGAGGAAGCCATCGAGGGACTCCTCACCGACGGCGACGATCTCTACACCCTCGGCAGGCCGCCCGGCGGCGCCGGATTCTGCTACCGGAAGAACGGTGAAGTCCTGCTGGAAAGCGGAGACGGCACTATAGTCGGAGACATGGAGAACTCGTTCGAGGAAAGCGGAGCCCTGTTCGAGGACAGTGGAGTCCGGTATTTCACCTATCTGGAAAAGACCGGGAACACCAGCCGCTACATGATGGCCCGGGACGGAGTCCCGGAGGAGATTCCGCAGAAGAGCGGCGTGACCGGAATACGCGACGCCAGACTCTTCGACGGAGAGCTGCACCTCACCGCGCAGACAAGCCACAGCTTCGGCCGCATCCTCTATATGCATGATTCGAAAACCATCGGACCGGCCGGAGGCATAAGCCCGGTGGCCGCCCATATCACGAACTATGGCCGTCTGGCCTCGTCCGGAAGCAGGATCTTCATAAAGGAGCACTACAGCCTGGCCAGCGGCACCCGCCCCGCGACCGTGCTCTGGAGCACCGACGGGAAAATCATGATAAAAGGGGAAGACATCCGCGACTTCTGGCTGGACGACGGGGTCGTATCTTATCTGACCACGGACAGAAACAGCCTGATAGGCCAGATTTCCGCCGGAGGCAAAAAAAGCACCCTCCCGGACGAATCGAAACTGATGTCCAAGGAGGGCGTGGTCTATAAATATGGAGTGTTCTATGTCGCGGCCCTGCCGCTGCAAAAGGAACTCAGCCCCTTTGTGTGGCGGAACGGAAGCCAGCTTGCATATGCCCTGAACGGATATGTCTTCGACCTCTCGGTCCTTCCGTAGGCGAGAGGCAGACTCTGGGCAGATTCCGCTTCCGGGAATGCCTCTGGGAAAGTTTCCGGGAAAGCCTCAGCGCAACCCGCCGCCTCAGAAAAGGGACGCCGGGGCAGGGGACTATTCCAGCGCCTTCCTGAGCCCGGCCACAGCCTCTTCGGGCGAAGCGGACTCTTCCAGAAGGGACACGAACTTGGACCCGATGATGGCGCCCGAGGCGTTGGCGAAGGCCGACTCGAGGGTCTGCCTGTTGCTGATGCCGAAGCCTATCATCCTGGGATTCCTGAGATTCATGGCGTTTATCTTCCTGAAATAGGCCTGCTTGGCCTCATCGAAAGAAGACTGCGCCCCGGTGGTGGAGGCCGAGGAGACCATATAGATGAATCCGGAGGTGTTCGCGTCGATGAGACGGATCCTCTCCTCACTGGTCTCGGGGGTTATGAGCATTATCATCCTGAGGTCATATCTGTCGGCCACAGGCTTGTATTCCTCCATATAGTCCTTGAAGGGAAGGTCGGGGATTATCATTCCGTCTATGCCGCAGGCCGCACATTCACGGCAGAAGGCCTCGAATCCGAAATGGATGACCGGGTTCAGATAGCCCATCAGCAGCAGCGGGATGTCCACTTCCTTTCTGATGTCGCGGAGCTGCGAGAAAAGCAGCTTCAGGTTCATTCCGCCGCGCAGTGCCTTTGCAGACGCGGACTGGATCACGGGGCCGTCGGCGAGGGGGTCGCTGAACGGAATCCCGATTTCGACCATATTCACGCCGCCGTCACGCAATGCCTTGATTACCCGAACCGTAGAGTCGGTCGATGGTGCTCCGGCGCAGAAATAGATCGATAGAATATTCTTTTTATCGCCTCCGAAGAGGCTGTCAATCCTGTTCATTAACTTCTTTCAAAAAATTCTTCAGCATTTCCACATCCTTGATGCCGGGTGCGGATTCAAAACGTGAGTTGAGGTCTATTCCCCTCCACATGGGATTGTGGATTTCGCGGAGCGACTCCACAGAGTCGGGGCCTATTCCGCCGCCGATGATGAAAGGGGTCTTGCTCCTGTACTTTTCGAGGATGGACCAGTCGAAAGCCCTGCCCGAACCGCCTTTTCCCGCATCGAAAAGGAAATAGGCAGCCACGCGGCTATAGGGTTTCACCTTCCTCAGGTCATCGGCCGACTCTATGCAGAAAGCCTTGACTATGAGAGCCGTGGGCAGTTGGTTGGCTATGCTGCGACAAAAGTCGGGAGACTCGTGCCCGTGGAGCTGAATCACATTGAGGGAAAACTCTTCCGCCCTCCTGCAGATTTCCTCCTCGGAAGCGTCCGCAAAGACACCGACCCGCTTGCAGAACTTCGGCAGATAAGGCGGGACGCCGTCCCCGATGTAACGGGGAGACTCCGGTACGAATATGAAACCCATCCAATCGACCCCAAGGCCTTCGACAGCACGGATGTTGTCGGGGTCGCGCATTCCGCAAACTTTGACTATCATAATGTAGATGCTATAAAATTCTTCAATGCTTCGCCCGGATCACGTTCCTTCATAAACGTCTCGCCTATAAGGAATCCTCTGTATCCGGCACTCCTGAGCTCTTTTACCTTTCCGGGCGAAGAAATGCCGCTTTCAGACACGCGGACAGGGATAGACTGCAATTTTGAGGCCAGGGATAACGATTTAGCCACATCCACGCTAAAAGTTTCAAGATTTCTGTTGTTCACCCCCATCATATCGGGGCCGAGCGAGCAGAAATCCAGTTCGCTTTCGTCATGAATCTCCAGCAGCACCTCGAGACGCAGAGCCTTCGCCCGCTCCATCAGGCTGCGGCAAAGGTCCACGGTCAGATCCGCCGCAATCAGAAGCACCGCGTCCGCCCCGGCCAGCCTGGCCTGGAAGAGCTGATACTCGTCGATTATGAATTCCTTGCGCAATATGGGAGCCTTCACGAGATCCCTCACGCGCGAGATGTATTCCAGACTTCCCCCGAAATGGGGGCCGTCGGTGAGTATGGACAGAGCCGAGGCCCCGGCCCGGTCATAGGCGGGGACGACATCCTCCGGACAGGCGTCCTCGTGAATCCATCCCCGCGAAGGGGACTTGCGCTTGAACTCGGCGATGATTCCCGAAGGGGAAGACGCCAGAGCCCCGCGCATAGACCTGACTTCCAGAGGCCTGTCCCGCTCCTCCATAAGCGCGTCCACCATCCGGGCGAGCTCGCGGGGCGACAGGACCTCTTTCTGCCTTTCGATCTCCAGCCTCTTGTCGGCTACGATCTTCTCAAGAAAATTGACCATAGACCGTTATCCGTTGATTTCGAGGAACTTCCTGAAGCAGGCCAGAGCCTTCCCGCTTTCCAGCGCCTCGCGCGCCTTCGCTACGGTGTCCTGGACGGAGAGGTTTCGGTCCATGATGCCGATTCCGCAGGCGGCGTTGGCGAGAATCACCGATTTCTGTGCCTCGGAGGCCTTTCCCTCCAGCACGTCGTCGAAAATCTTCATCGCGTCAGCCGCGGTGGCCCCGCCATAGATGTCGGAGTGACGGACATAGTCAAAGCCCATGTCCTTGGGGGTATAGACTTTCTCGAAGTCGTTGGTGACGAGCTTGAAGCCGCTGGTGAGAGAAATCTCGTCATAGCCGTCATAGCTGGTGACCACTCCGAAATTGTCGCCGATCTTCTGGTGCGCACTCACATAGAGGCGCAGCTGGGCCTGGTTGGCGGTGCCGTGCATGGAATTTTTCGGATGGCAGGGATTGATGAGCGGTCCGAGGATGTTGAAGCAGGTGGGGAAGCCGAGCGCCTTCCTGATAGGGCCCACGAACTTCATCCCATAGGCGAAGAGGGGCGCATGGAAATAGCAGATTCCGGCCTCGTCAAGAGAGCGCCTGAGGACATCCGTGTCATCGGTGAACTTCACGCCGTGGCCCGCGAGGACATTGGAGGCCCCGCTCACGGAGGTGCTGCCGCCGTTGCCGTGCTTGGTGACGCGATAGCCTGCACCGGCTATGACGAAGGCCGAGCAGGTGGAGATGTTGAAGGTGTTCTTGCCGTCTCCGCCGGTACCCACGATGTCGAGAGTGTCCACATCGCCGAGATCCACCCTCTTTCCGGTTTCCAGCAGCCCGTCGCGGAAGCCCAGAATCTCGTCCACTGTTACGCCCCTGGCCTGCAGGGCCATCAGCAGTGCTGAAATCTGACACTGATTGTATTGTTCGCGGGTCATGCCCAGCATTATCTCCCGGGTGTCCTCCCGGGTGAGGGTCTCCCCTCCGATGAGTCTTGTGAGATAAGTTTTCATGTCTGTCTGCCGTTTTTACTTTTCAATCCAGTTTTTCATTATCCTGACGCCCTCCGGGGTGAGGACTGATTCGGGGTGGAACTGGACGCCCCTTATGTCCATAGTCTTGTGTCTCAAGGCCATGACCTGCCCTTCCGGGCTCTCTGCAAGAATCTCCAGACAGTCCGGGAAGCCGGCGGTGTCCACCACCCAGGAGTGGTAGCGGCCGGCATCGAACTCGCGCGGCATGCCCTCGAAGATGTAGTCGTCGCGGACTATGCGGACCGGAGTAGCCACGCCGTGGAACACCTTGTCCAGATTCACCAGACGGGCTCCGAAAGCCTCGCCCAGTGCCTGCTCGCCCAGGCATACGCCGAAAATCGGCTTCTTCCCGGCATAGGTCCGGATCACCTGCGGCACCAGACCGGCCTCAGAGGGGATCCCGGGCCCCGGGCTCAGGATTATCTTGTCGTATTTTTCGAGATCCTCCATGCGGAAACGGTCGTTGCGGACCACATCCACCTCGGCGCCAAGTTCCCTGAGCACATGGCGGAGATTATAGGTAAAGGAATCGTAATTGTCGATTATGACTGTCTTTTTCATATCCTTCATTCGTTTATGCCTTTGAGGCGACCTCGATTGCACGCCTCAGCGCTCCCAGCTTATTGTTCACTTCCCTGAGCTCATAGTCCTCGTCGCTGGCGGCCACAATTCCGCCGCCGGCCTGGAACCAGAGCTCGCCGTTGCGGCTCACGAAGGTGCGTATGGTTATGGCCTGGTTCAGAGAACCGTTCAGGCCTATGAAGCCGACGCATCCGCCATAGGCGCCCCTGCAGTGGGGTTCCCACTCGCTGATGAGCTGCATGGCCCTCACCTTCGGGGCTCCGGAAAGGGTTCCGGCGGGGAAGGTGTCGATGAAGGCTTTCACCGGGTCGGCGCCCTCGTCAAGGGTTCCGCTCACGCGGCTCACGAGATGGATCACATGGCTGTAGTACTGCAGCTCCTTATAGAACTCCACCTTCACTCCGTGGCAGTTGCGGCTCAGGTCGTTGCGGGCCAGGTCCACCAGCATCACATGCTCGGCGTTCTCCTTGGGGTCGTTCCGGAGGTATTCGGCGTTCTTGCGGTCCTGGATGGCGTCCCCGGTACGCGCGGTGGTGCCGGCTATGGGGTCTATATAGGCCTTGCGGCCTTCTATCCGGCAGTGGGTCTCCGGCGACGAGCCGAAAATGCGGAAACCGCCGAAGTCGAAATAGAACAGATAGGGCGACGGATTTATGCTGTGCAGGGCCCTGTAGAGCTCGAAGTCGTCGCCCTCATATTTCTGGACGAAACGGCGGCTGAGCACAATCTGGAACACGTCTCCCCTCTTGCAGGCCTCGATTCCGCGGCGGATGTTGGCCTTATGCTCCTCATCAGTGAGAGTGCTGGAGTACGGGCCGGAGCTTCTGAAACCATAGGACGCCGGCACAGGACACGCGAGACTCTTGGCGAGCTGGCCGAGCGAGGACTCCTCGCCGGGGGAAAGCAGTTCCACCATGGTCAGGGTGTTCCTGAAATGGTCGAACATGATCACATACTTGTAGAGGATGTACATGAGGTCGGGCGCGTCGTTCTTCTCCTGAGTCTCGTCCTTCACGGGGATGTTCTCAAAATAGCGGACGGCGTTGAAGGCCGTATAGCCATAGAGCCCGCAGAGCGAAGCGTCGTCGCCGCTGACCGAAATAGCTCCGAGAAACTCGTTTATGGCGTCGGCGGCGGCGTATTCAGGGCCCACAGGCCTCTCCGTGACGAACCCGTCGGGCATATGGAGACGCGCCGTGCCGTGGCTCACACTCACATCGGCAAGCGGATGCACACCTATGAAGGAGCGGCCGTTCTCGCCTCCGTGATAGTCGGACGACTCCATAAGGACGCTCTGGGGATAGAGGTCCCTGATCCGGAGATAGAGGCTCACCGGAGTGTAAAGGTCTCCGAGCACCTGGGCGGAGACTGTCGTGTAGACATACTTTTTCATATCTGTCAAGCTGTTGTGTTTCAATTAAAAATCCATAATCCCGGGGTCATCTTTGTGGGCAAGATAGGTGTCCATGTCTTTGTCTCCCCTTCCGGAGACGGTCAGCACCACCACATCTTCCTTTCTGAACCTGTCCCTGAGCCGGGGCAGGACGCCGAGCGCATGGGCCGACTCCATGGCCGGGATGATTCCCTCAAGACGGGTGAGCTCATAGGCGGCGCGCAGGGCCTCGTCGTCGTTGACGGGCAGGACGGTTGCCCTGTGGGCTTCGGCCAGATTGGCGTGGAAAGGGCCCACGCCCGGATAGTCAAGCCCGGCCGATATGGAATAGGGTTCTATGACCTGGCCGTCTTCGGTCTGAAGCACAAGCGACTTGCTGCCGTGGAGTATTCCCAGGGTGCCGGCGGCGATGGTGGCGGCCGTCATTCCGGAGTCCACTCCCTTTCCGCCGGCCTCGGCGAGCACTATCTTCACAGAAGGGTCGTCCACATAGTGGTATATGGTGCCGGCGGCGTTGGAGCCTCCGCCCACGCAGGCGATGAGCCAGTCGGGAGTCTCGCGGCCCTCCTTGTCCCTGAGCTGCCATCTGAGCTCCTCGGAAATCACGCTCTGCAGACGCGCGACCATGTCCGGATAGGGGTGCGGGCCCACCGTGGAGCCGATGATGTAGAAGGTGTCGGCGGGGTGGCAGCACCAGTCGCGGATAGCCTCGTTGGTGGCGTCTTTAAGAGTCATGTTGCCGCTCTCGACAGGGAACACCTCGGCGCCCAGCATCTTCATCTTCTCCACGTTCACATGCTGTCTCTTCACGTCGGTGGCACCCATATAGACCCTGCAGGGCATGTCCATGAGCGCGCAGACCGTGGCTACGGCCACTCCGTGCTGACCTGCGCCGGTCTCGGCTATGATCCTCTTCTTGCCCATCTTCCTGGCCAGCAGAATCTGACCCAGGGCATTGTTGATCTTATGGGCGCCCGTATGGTTGAGGTCCTCACGCTTGAGATAGAGCCTGCAGCCATATTTCGCGCTCATGCGGGCGGCATAGAAAAGCGGTGAGGGGCGGCCGGCATAGTCGCGCAGCAGGGAGCGGAATTCCTTCTGGAAGTCTTCGCTTCCGATTATGGGCAGATAGGCCTCCCTCAGGTCCTCCACGCATTTGTAGAGGATTTCGGGGACATACGCCCCTCCGAACCTTCCGTAATACCCGTCTTTGTCCACAAGAAATGATTTCATGTCTATCGTCGTTTTGATTGTTGCACAAAAAAAGAGGAAACCCTTGAGTCGTGCTCTCGGATTTCCTCGTACTTTCTATATTTTGATTGTCTAATTACAGGTACGCCGAATCACCTCACGACTTTGAGTGTCTTGAGTGCCAGCGCCACCAGCAATTATTCATCATCATAATTCTCTGTAATTTTTCTTAACGGGGTCAAAATTACTTCTTTCACCGTAAAAACAAAAGAAAAATCCGACTTTATCGGTTTTACTTATCTGTAGGGCATCAGGGGCACGGTTCCGGGTATGCTGTCGTCGGGTTTGCCGTGGAGATAGATTATCCTCTGGTTGGAACTGCCGCGGAAATAGAGCCGGGTGTCGCGCAGTTCCTGGACGAAGGGGCCGTCCACAAGCACGTCCAGCCAGGGGAGCATGGCCGCC
>CAVIVH010000011.1:0-7390 GCA_963646185.1 bacterium
ACCTGTGGCCGCCCGCGGCCTCATGAGCGGGGGGGGGACCGCCGCTTGCGGCGGTGGGATGAGCGAAGCGAAGGTCTCCGGAGGATATAGCCGAATACCAAAAAGCCGGGGATACAAAAAGAGGCCGGACACCGTCCAGCCTCTCTGTCAGTTATCAGCAACTCATTATTCGCCTTTGATGTTCCTGTAGAAGAACTCGAAGATGCGCTTGCTGATGTAGTCGCTGCCGAGATTGTGAGTGTGGCCCGGCAGATACATCTGCTCGAAATACTTATTGTTCTTCACAAGCTCATATACAACCTGCAGCGTGGATGCCGGATCCACATTGTCATCCATCTCACCGTTCACTATCAGCAGCTTGCCCTGGAGATTACCCGCGTTGTCCACATTGGAATTCTCGCCATACTCCGGGCCTATGGGCCATCCCATCCACTGCTCATTCCACCACATCTTGTCCATCCTGTTGTCATGGCAGCCGCACAGCGCCACGCCGACCTTATAGAAATCGGGGAAGAACAGAAGAGCCGAGAGAGTGTTCTGACCGCCGGCCGAATAGCCATAGATACCCACGTTGCTGATGTCCAGCCAATTATACTTCTTGGCGGCAGCCTTCATCCACAGAATCCTGTCGGGGAAGCCCGCGTCCTTGAGATTCTTGTAGCAGACGTCCTGGAAGCTCTTGGAGCGGTTGTCCGTCCCCATTCCGTCTATGGTCACCACCACGAAGCCCAGCTCCTGAAGCATGGAATTCCTCGTATAGACGCCGAAATTCTTCACCACATGCGAGTCGTGGGGACCGGCGTAGATATACTCCACCACCGGATACTTCTTGCTCTTGTCGAAATTGTAGGGCAGATACATCGTGCCCCAGATGTCGGTCTTGCCGTCGCGGCCCTTGGCGCTGAACACTATCGGCATGGTGTAGCCCTTGTCGAGCAGAGCCTTGATGTCGGCGGTGTGGAGGTCCATCACCTTGGAACCGTCCGAGCTTCTGCGGGCCACGCTGGCGCCGGCATAGTCGGGCCTGGAATAGCTGTCCACAAAATACTTATGGTCAGAGCTGAAGCTCACCGTGTGGTTGGCGTTCTCCGGCGTGAGGTCAGTGATCTTTCCGCTGCCCAGGTCAAGCCTGAGAAGATGCTTGTCGTAGGGGTCCTCGCCCTTGTTGGTGCCGTAGCCGTTGGCGTTCATCAGGACATATCCGCCCTCCTCGTCCACGAAATGAATCTCCCTCACATTCCACTGGCCCCTGGTGAGCTGCGTGGCCTTGCCGGTCTCAGTGTCAACCATATAGAGATGCCTCCAGTCGTCCCTCTCGGAAGCCCAGAGCAGCCTCTTGCCGTCGGCGAAATAATACCTGTAGAGCTCGTTATAATAGACGAAGGTATCGGTCTTCTCCTTGGCGATGACCTTGTTCTCGCCGGTGGCGGCGTCCACCTTCACCAGCTGATAGAGCTGATGGCCCCTCTTGTTATATTCAAAGGTGAACCATGAAGAGTCGGGTGCCCACCGGCCGAAGCTGAGCGAATACTGGTTGCCATAGGCCGAAGTGTCAAATGCGATGCGTGACATGCTCTCCACATTGTACAGCTCCGGAGTCACCTGGGCGAGCTTGTCGCCGGGCTTGGCATAATTGATCCAGCGGTAGATGGGCTGGACCTGGCTCTCGGGACGGGACTCGCGCAGCATGATCTGTCTCTCGGTTATGACCTCCTGCCTGAAAGCGGCAAGCTTCTTCGAGTCGGGCGACCACACCACATAGGCATATGCGTCGGCGTCGGTGCCGTCAAAGGTGAGCTGCTTCTCCCCGCTCTTGTCGCCGGCCTTGCGGATCCAGACATTGCTGTCCCTGATCACTGCCTCAAGGGCGCCGTCGGGAGATGCCGAAGCCTCCCTTTCCCTGTCGCGGAACTCTCCGAACGGGGGACGCATCCTGTCCCTGCCGCCTGCAAGGGCTTCATATTCGGCAGAGGAAATCTCCTTCCTGGACGCGTCGGAGAGATTCACCATATAATACTTGTCTCCGGCGGCCTCATGGTTCTTATAGACAAAGGACGAGGCGTCCTTCCATATGGGCGAAACCGGTCCGTTGTACAGGAGAGCGGCGTTTTCCTTCACCATCCTGGCTCCCGGGTCGTACAGCTTCTCGAACCCGCTGTTGAATGTCTGGGCGGAAAGATTTCCCGCGCAGAGGGCCGCGGCGGCTGCCGCAGCAAGCAGACTTGTGGAAAATTTCATGGTATGAATGTTATTGATTGTGGCAAGAATATGTGTCAGGGCCATAAAGTTAGTCTTTTCCGTCAAAAAAGTCAAGCGCCGCTCCGATCACGGCCCGGATGTCGTCCTCGTCCCGGAACACCTCCAGCGGCACTCCCAGACAGACCGTCCTGTAGCCCTCTCGCCGGCTCCATATTCCCGCCGGCAGACCGGTGTCCGCATATTTCAGGAATATGCCTCCCTTCGCGTCCGAAGGGCGTATGGCGTCCGGAGTCTCCACGCAATAGCTCTTTTCTTCGGGGGTGCCGCAATAGGTGAACGAAGGCCGCACCGCCTTGAAATTCCGGGACTTGCCCATGGTGCGCAGCTCCCCGCTGCGGCAAGCGTAACTGGACACGAAACGGTAGCCCAGAACCTTCTCCGCAAAGGATGCGGCCTCGGCGCTGTCCGCGGCGTCCTTGACCACGGGATAGACCCTGTCCCAGATGTCGGTGCCTATGTCGGCGCCGGAGACCAGAATGCTGCCGCCGCCCGAAGCGAAGCCGGCCAGAGCGTCTCTGAGCCGTTTCGGAAACACCTGGTGGCGCTGCGCCTTCGGCGACTTGCCCGGCACCGTCGTCACCTGCTTCCCGCATATCAGGTCTATGGCCCCGAAATCTCCGGCCAGCTCCGGGAACAGGGACAGAGCATCGGCGCTCACCGAGCTGAAGCCCCTTCCGGCGGCCATGACGGCCTTGCCGTGGACATAGGGATAGTCAAAGCTGTTGCCGGCCCTGCGGAACCCGGCCATATCGTCATATGAAGCCCCGAAACCGGGGTTGTCGTCGCTTTCCCACTGCAGCCCGCGCCTGAACTGATACATCGGTCCTATGTAGCTGAGGTCGTCCATATAGGGGACGCCGCCGTCCAGGCTCTCGTCGAATCCCGCATAGTCCGGAGTGTCAAACCATGCCGGGCCGGAAACTCTGGTGAAATTGTTGACTATCAGCACTCCGCGTCCGGCGGCGCTGCCCGATGGAATCCCTGCGGCCAGGGTCTCTGAGGGGAAGCTCCTGCCACCGTCGTTCCATGCCTGGATCCGGAAGCTGTAGATGTGGCCGGGCTGCACCTTCACGTCGGTGAAGAACCTTCCGTCCTTCTCGGACGCCTCGATCTCGTGCCCCCCGTCAAAGGACCCTCCGTCGATGCGGGTGTAGAGAATGAAGCCCTTCGGGACGGCCGTGGCCTCCAGACTGTCGGTCCGGGCCGTCCAGCCCAGCCTCACCATGTCCTGCCCGCTCACGACGGCGGAAAAGGCAGCGACCGGAAGCGGCTGCACGGCATAGGGGCGGCCATAGCGGTTGCTCAGGAATTTGAGCATGCCCTTATAGACAGCCCTGCTCACGTCAAACCTGAACTCCGGGTCCAGTCCGTATCTCATGTCGGAGAAATTCTGGTGCGAGAGCAGCTCCAGTATCATTCCCGGGACTCCGCTCGTGCGGGCCTCGCTGTAGGAGCGGTCCCAGGTCTCGCGCCTCGTCCAGGAAGAGTCATAGCGGGCCCTGATGTCGTTCACGACCTGAGTCTGCACATAGTCGCAATACTCCCTGCCGGCCATGCGGTCCCCTCCGCCCGGATAGGTGCGGCTTCCGTCACATTTCAAGGTGTAGATGGAGAGGGTGCCCACTATGGAGTCGTTGGGATAGACCCCGGCGTCGGAATGCATCGCAAACGAAAGGTCAACGGGGATGCCCAGCCCCTCCTCCTTCGGATTGACCGCGGAGCCTCCCGCCAGACGCGCGGTCCACGGGCCGCGGTCGGCGAAGTCATTGGTGTAATCGCCTTTGTGTCTGCGGGTTATGGTGGAGCCCACTCCGCTCCACTGCATCGAGTACAGGGCGCCCTCCATATAGGCCGGCATGCCCGAAGTGCTCCAGTCGTTGACCGGAGTCCCAGCCTTGCCCCTGGCTATCTTGCCCATTCCGCCGCCGAAGCGCACGGCATCGGCCGTCACGACCTCATTCTGGCCATGCTGCCTTCCTTCCGGAGCCTTGTTGTCCAGTATCACCCGTCCGCCCTGTCCCGGGGCGAACTCGAAGGTGCCCAGGCATATCCATGTGCCGCCGCCCATCTTCTGATTCACCGTGAACTCCGTCCGGCCGCCCATGTGCACCACGGTGTAATGGGCGTGCGAAGTGCTGTTGGGCAGAGACTTATAGGAAACATACACCGCATATCTGCCCCTGACGGGGATGTCCGGAGTCCACACTGCCTGCGACTCGTGGCCGCCGTGGGCATGGACCGCCGCCTTCCGGGCCGTGCCCATGAAGAAGGGATTGTCGTTCCCGTAATAGATTTCCTTCGAGTCGGCGAAGCCGGTCCCGCAGTCGCTCCAGTGTCCGGTCTCGGCATACTCGCCGGAGCGTCTCGTGAGCCCGGTCCTGGGGGAGCCGAAGGCCGGGTCGTTATCCACCACCGACTCATATTTCTGAGGGTCCCTCTCGCGGGGCGTCAGGACGCAGGCCCCCGCATTCTCCAGCATGGGGATGAGGAAGGGGATGACATAACTCTGGGTGTACATGTCCTCGACGGTCATGAACCCTCTGGCCCTCTGCCATTTCCAGCGGTCCTCTTTTTCTTCGTAATAGCGCCCGTGACTCTGCCATAGGGCTATATGCCTGCCGGACAGTCCCTTGTCATAGCTTCTGGCCCCGATTTCGCTCACAAGCGGCACCGATTCCGGCGCCTCGGCCCGGTATTTCGTGTCATGCGGCAGGCCGTCGCCGTGCAGCTCCGGGGTCACGAACTCGTTCAGGGATATGTTGTTGGTGAAAATCCTTCCGGCGGGGCGGCCCTTCTCCGAAGCCGGGGCCAGAGACTCCAGCACGCCCTTGAGCCATCCGATGTCGCCCTCATGCCACGGGAGGTCGCCCAGAGTCTGCGAAAAATAGAAGTCGTTGCCGCCGTTCTCCATCCTGAGAACCTTCTTGAGCTGAAGCTCCACCTCCACTCCGGTCCTTTCGCGGGCCAGGACGGACAGCGAGTCGCAGGCTTCCTTATACGACCGCGCGAGGCCGCTCTGGGCTCCCGCATATGCGGCTCCCGTCAGAAAAAGCAGCAGGGCGAGCAGAATCCGTCTCATTTCATGCCGGCTTTACTCAGGTTGATGGCCAGTACGGCCACTGTCCCGACCGTCATGGCAATCACGTCCGTGAGAAAATCGGCCGGATCGCCGGAGCGGTAGGGGAGCCGGCTCTGGACTATTTCCGTGAGGGCGGCCACGGCGGCGCCGCAGGCCAGCGCCACGACGGACGAGGCTATGATTCTGCGCTTCTTGATGAAGGCCGGCAGCGAAAAGTTCACCATGAAGGGAAAGGGAAGAAACATCAGAAAATGCACGATCTTGTCCATCCTGATGCCCAGAATCGTCTTTTCCGTCTCCGGGATGTCGTGGAAGTCGGCGAAGCACAGATAAGCCACCGCCGCCAGGTATGCGACCAGGAGTATCCTGTAGATTATGCTGCCCCGTTTCACCATAGACCTAAAGGCTCTGCATGTCCTCAAGCTTCTTGTAGTAGCCGCCCAGCCGGACCAGCTCCGCGTGCCTGCCCCTCTCCACGATCTTGCCTTCCTGCATCACCAGGATTTCGTCGCAGTTCTTGATGGTGGAAAGCCTGTGGGCTATGGCTATGGTGGTGCGGCTGGTCATGAGCCTGTCCAGAGCCTCCTGCACCAGGCGCTCCGACTCCGTGTCGAGCGACGCCGTGGCCTCGTCCAAAATCAGGATCGGGGGGTTCTTGAGTATGGCCCTGGCTATGGAAATCCTCTGCCTCTGGCCTCCAGAGAGCTTCATTCCGCGGTCGCCGATATTGGTCTCATAGCCCTGTTCCTTCTCCATTATGAAGTCGTGGGCGTTGGCGATCCTGGCGGCGGCGATTACCATGTCGCGGGTCACGTTCTTCGCGCCGAAGGCTATGTTGTTGAAAATGGTGTCGTTGAACAGGATGGGCTCCTGATTGACATAGCCTATGAGCGAGCGAAGGTCGCTTATGGACACGTCCCTGATATCGGTTCCGTCGATGGTTATGGAACCGGAGGTGACGTCATAGAAGCGCGGGATGAGGTCCACAAGGGTGGACTTTCCGGCTCCGGACTCTCCGACTATGGCTATGCTGCTGCCCTTGCCTATGCGGAGGTTCACGTCGCTGAGCACCTGCGGGCCGTCGTCATATCTGAACGAGACATGGTCGAAGACTATGCCCTCGCGGACCTCCTTCAGCTTCACCGGGGCGGCCGGGTCCCTGATGGGATTGTCCGCGCGCAGGATCTTGTCTATCCTCTCCATCGAGGCCATGCCCTTGGGCACGCTGTAGCTCGCCTTGGAGAAGTCCTTGATGGGGTTGAGTATGCTGTAGAGGATCACCATGTAATAGATGAACACCGGGGCGGAGAGGGGGGCGTTGTCGCCGATTATCAGAGTGCCGCCGAACCACAGCACTATGGCTATCAGCACGGTGCCGAGGAATTCGCTCATCGGGTGGGCAAGTGCCTGGCGGGTGGACACGCGGCCGGTCTTGGTCCTCAGCGCTCCGGTCACCTTGTCGAACCTCTCCGACATGGTGCCTTCGGCCAGGAAGGCCTTGATCACCCTCAGGCCTCCCAGGGTCTCCTCCACCTGCGACATGGTGTCGCTCCAGAGCTCCTGCGCGATGAGGGACTTCTTCTTAAGGGTCTTGCCCACGGCGCCCATGAGCCATCCCAACACCGGCACCACCAGGATGGTGAACACCGTCAGCTGCCAGCTTATGGCTATCAGGACTGCGAAATAGCAGAGTATGAGTATGGGGTTCTTGATGAGCATCTCCAGCACGCTGATGATGGAGGTTTCCACCTCGTTCACGTCTCCGCTCATCCTGGCTATTATGTCGCCCTTCCTCTCCTGGGAGAAATAGCCCAGCGGCAGGCCCAGAATCTTGTCATAGAGCTGCATGCGCAGGTCCTTCACCACTCCGGTCCTGATGGGGACCATCACCGCGGCGGCGCCGAAATAGCACGCCGTCTTGACCAGGGTCATGACCGAGAGGAATACGCAGAGCAGAAGCAGGGTGCTGGACGCCCCGTGCACCTCTATGAACTGGTTGAGCCACCAGTTGGCGTTGTTGCCAATGGCGCGCGCCTTCTCCATGACTCCGCC
>CAVIVH010000011.1:7465-15784 GCA_963646185.1 bacterium
CCAGGGGAATGTAGCTATAGACCTTGTCATTGATCTTGAACAGGATGTTCAGCATGGGCACGATCAGCGAGAAGGAGAAGATGTTGAAGATGGCCGAAAGCACATTCATCAGCACCGAGTCCCAGAGGAACCTCTTGTAGGGTCCCACATATCTCTTGAGTATCTGCCAGAATTCTTTCATGTTTTCTCTGTTTGTGGCGGTCCGCCCGCCGTTCTACATGGCCCTCTCCAGCCAGTGGAAAATGAGCCAGACTCTCTTTTTCAGCACGGGCAGGTCCAGCGTGCCGGACGTGTCCCATGTCTTGTTGTTGTTCATGGTTATGCCGGAGGTGAACATCACCGCCGGAACCTTGTTCTCGAGGAAAACCTTCTGCTCGCCCACCTGGCTGAAGAACATCCGGGTGAACGACGCGCTGCCGTAATAGTCATAGCCCAGGTCCATATCCGTGCCGTATTTCAGGTCTGCCAACCTCAGGGTGCCCCTGAGCGGAGAGCCCTCGGACGAGAGCATTATCAGATAGTCCTTCCTGCCGGAAGACAGCGGGCTCAGGCTGGAGCCGGCCTGCTCTATGTTCACTGCCAGCGATATGTCCTCCGGACGGATCCGCGCCCCGGAGAGAGGGTCGTGCAGCTCTCCGTCCGCAATCATCCTCCACAGCTCCCGGACGCCCTTCATGCTGAGGTTCTTGGCGTCGGTGGCCACGAAGATGATGTCCTTGCGGTAGCTTCTCCCATAGCCGGTCATCTTCTTGAACATCAGGGCCACGTCCACCATTGCGGCCACTCCGGAGGCGTTGTCGTCGGCTCCGGGATACATCTTCCCGTCGAGCACCCCCAGCCCGTCGTAATGGGCCATGACCAGCACATAGCCGCGTCCGCGGCTGTCTCCGGCGGCGGGCAGCATCCCCATTATGTTTCTGCCGGCGAGCCCGTCCCCCGCGTCAAAGCCTTTGGCGTAGCTTTTCCCGAAGGGAAGGATTCCGCAGCGCCGGAAGCTGCGCTCCACCCACATGGCCGCCTCCACGGCCCCGACACTGCCGGTGCCCCTCCCCGCGCAGAGCGAGTCGGAAAGGAAGCCGGTCTGCATTTCCAGAAGCCGCTCGTTCACTGCGCTGTGGGCGGTCTCGCTCAGGACATACACCCCCGGCCCCTCTCCGGCCGCCGGAAGGGCGGAGCCGGAAATGGCCGCTGCAAGCGCGGCGCAGGCGATTTTCTGTATAAATCCGCAGCTCAAGGAATGTCCCGTTTAAATCTTCCAAAGATAGTGATATTTCATGGTTTTCCTTCTATGGCATTTGTTTTGGAATTTACCTACATTTGTACATTTGACCCGGTTTTGAAATGAATCGTCTGCTGAAAATATTGTCCGTCCTGGTCCTGTTCTCCGTGTTCGCGCCCGGAAAGCTGTCGGCTCAGTATGACAAGGACGTCTTCTATCTGAGGGGCCGCCAGAGCCTCTCGGACGGGAAGTACACCCGGGCCATAGAGAATTTCAACATTCTCGCCAGACTGGACACCACTGACTACTGGACCTTCTTCTTCCGCGGCATAGCGAAATACAACCTGGGCGACGTGCGCGGCGCGCAGGCCGACTTCAACACCTCCGTGCGGCTTAACCCTGTGTTCACCAACGGCTACCACTACCGGGCCATCACCGAGAGCCGCTCGGGCGAGTATGAGAAGGCATTCAGGGATTTCGACTCGGCGCTGGCCCTGAGGCCCGGCTACGAGGGCATATATTTCAGCCGCGGCGTGACCTATTTCCTGGCCAGGCAGTTCGACAGCGCCGTTTCCGATTTCGACCGCTACATCCGGCGCCAGCCCAAGGACCCCTCGGCCTATCTGAACCGCGGTGCCAGCTATCTCTTTCTCGGAGACACGCTCAAGGCTGTCGCGGACTATGACAAGGCCATAAGCCTGGACCGCTTCGACCCCGAAGGCTATATGCGGCGCGGCAGCCTCTATGCCTCCGGCGGCGATTATGAAAAGGGCATAGCCGACATGGACAGGGCCATAGAACTGGACTCCACAGCCACCCTGGCCTATTTCAACAGGGCCCTGATGTATTACGAGACCAGGGACTACAACTCCGCCATGGCGGATCTGGACCGGGTCCTCGCGGCCGAGCCGGGCAACGCCCTGACCCTCTACAACCGCAGTCTGATCAATGCCCAGGTGGGCAATTTCGAAGCCGCCCTCTCCGACATGGACAGGGTCATAAACATAAATCCGAACAATGTCCTGGCCTATTTCAACAGGGCCTCGTTCTTTGTGCAGATGGACCGCATGCACGACGCCCTGGAGGACTATGACAAGGCCATAGACCTGTATCCGGACTTTGCGAAGGCCTATCAGAACCGCTCATATGTGGAGAAACGGCTGGGGATGACGGAGGCCTCGAAGAAGGACTATGACACCGCGCTGAGCAAGATCCGGGAATATGAGGAGGCCAACCGGGCCGCCACCGGGTCGTTTGCCGACACCACCAGGAAATACAGCTCTCTGATCGCCCTGGACGCCGACTTCGCGAAGAAGGACTTCGACGACGAGCTGCTGCAGCACAGGGATATAGACATCCGCCTGAAGCCGCTCTACAGGTTTGTGATAACCCGCGGCGGGGACAATGTGAGCTATGCCCTGCGCACAGGATATGAGAACGCGCTGGTCGACAGGTTCCGCGCAGGCCTGCCGGTGCCGGTGGCCGTGACCAATGTGGACTCGCTGGCCGCCGCACCCGATGCCGCGACCGAGGCCCTGATCTATGGCACGGAGGCCGGGCGGGGCGTTTCAGAGGCCAGGATCGACTTCCTGAAGGCTCTCTATGAGGTCTCGGGCAGGCAGTACAATTCGGCGCTGAACTATTATGACCGGGCGGCAGAGGCTCCGCAGGAGGAGGGCTATGAGCGGTATTATCAGGCCTTCTATCTGACTAACAGGGCGGTGCTGCGCGCCGACATGATAGATTTCATAGCGTCCATGGAGTCCAATGTCCAGACTCTCAGCATGGACGACAAGGGCACCACGAGGGCCCGCGTCAAGGACCGGGTCACCCGGACCTATGACTATTCGGAGGCGATAGACGACCTGCGGGCCGCGGCGGAGACCGTGGGCGATCTGCCCTATGTCTATTACAACCTGGGCAATCTTTACTGCCTGTCTTCGCAGCTGGTGGAATCCATAGGGAACTACACCAGGGCCATAGAGCTCTATCCCTATATGGGAGACGCCTACTATAACCGGGGACTGGTGCTCATATATCTGAAGGACAAGGAGAAAGGCTGCATTGACCTGTCCCGTGCCGGAGAGCTCGGCGTGGCTGAGGCCTACAGTGTGATAAACAAATATTGCGAGGAGAAAAATTAGAAGATGGTGCGGTTCATGAGTCTTTCGAGCGGGAGTGCGGGCAACTGCTATTATCTCGAGTCGGACGGGAAGGGGATAGTGATAGACGCGGGAGTGAGCCTGCGTTACATGAAGAAGGCGTTCGAGTCCGCGGGGCTGAGCTATGATTCCTTCTCCGCGGTCCTGGTGACCCACGACCATATGGACCATATCCGGAATCTGGGCTCATGGTGCAAGCGCCTCATGAAGCCGGTCTATGCCACGTCCGTCCTTCTGGGCTCGAGATGCATGGGCTGGGAGCAGGTCAAGGCCTGCGGCCGCGCGCTCGAGGAAAACGCATGGAACGAGGTGGGCGGCTTCAGGGTCAGATATTTCACGGTCCCGCACGACGCCACCCAGACTGTCGGGTACGCTATTCTTGCGGGCGAGCACAAGTTTGTGATAATGACCGATATAGGCCGCATGACCGACGAGGCGGTGAACTTCGCCTCGCAGGCGGACACGGTGGTCGTCGAGTCCAACTATGACATGGACATGCTTATGGGCGGGCCATATACCCACGACCTCAAGATGAGAATCTGCCAGGGGCACGGCCATCTGAGCAACGACGAGTGCGCCGCGGCCATAAAGCGGTTCTGGCATCCCGGGCTCAGGAACATCTTCCTCTGCCACCTCAGCGAGAACAACAACACTCCGGCCCTGGCCTATGAAAGCGCGGCCCGCGCGCTCTCGGAGCTGGGGATAGAAAAGGGGAGCGTCAATCTCAGGACGCTCCCCAGAAGAACACCTTCTCCGGTGATTATTCTTTAGAGATTTTTCTCAAGTCTCCTGAATCCGCGGATTACCCTTTCGAGTCCCTCCTTTATGAGGGAGCGGGGTGAGGCAAGGTTGATTCTCATGAATCCGTCCCTGCCATACATGGTGCCGGAATTGATCCAGACCTTTTCCTCCATCAGCAGGCTCTTTTCCACATCCTCGGTCTTCATGCCCTTCAGGGCCGAGCAGTCGACCCATGCCAGATAGGTCCCCTCCATCTCGCAGACGGGGAATTCGGGAATCTCACGGGCGAACATTTCGCGGAGCATGGTGTAGTTGCCGCAGATGTATTCATTGAGCTGGCGGAGCCATTCGGCACCTTCGGGAGTGTAGGCGGCGCGGAGCGCCACGTGACCGAAGGGGTTGATGTCGCATATTTCGTTGACATTGATGGCCCTGTTTATCTGCTCTCTCCAGAGAGGGTTGTTCGTGACTATGTTGCCTATCTGCAGTCCCGCGGTGTTGAAGGCCTTGCTGGCTGCGACCAGCGTGATGCAGTTGTCCTGATACTCCTTGCCGAGCGAGGCGAAGGGGATGTAGCTGTGGCCGGGCATCACGAACTCGCAGTGGATCTCATCGCTGATCACAACCACGTTGTGCTTCAGGCATATGTCGCCCACCTTGCGGAGTTCTTCTTCGGTCCAGACCCTTCCGCTGGGGTTGTGGGGGTTGCAGAACATCAGCGTCCCGCACTCGGGGTCGCTGCAGATCTTCTCGAGAAGCGCGAAATCGATGCGGTGTGTGCCGTCTTTGTAAATCAGCGGGCATTCGGCCCTGACGTCCCCGTTGTTGGTGACTGCGGTGAAGAAACAGTTGTAGGCGGGGGTGAGGAAGGCCACCTTGCTCTCCGGGGCGGCTATGCCTTTGACGACGGCCGACATCGCGGGGACGAGTCCCGTGGTGTAGAGAATCCAGGACGGGTCGATTTTCCATCCGTGCCTTTCCTCAAACCAGCGGGCCACCGAGGTGAAATATTCCTTGGGAACGGTGTTATAGCCATATACCGGGTGGGCCGCCCTTTCCTGAACGGCCCTGCTGATGCACGGCGCCACTTCAAAGTCCATGTCGGCCACCCACATAGGAATGACGTCAGAAGTGTCGATGTCCTCCTTGTACGGGGGTCTGGCGTCCCATTTCACGCAGTTGGTTCCCCTGCGCGATATGACTTTGTCGAAATCGAATTTCATGGCAGTGAGAGTTATTTACCGGTAAGAAGCTTATAGATTTTCTGAGAGACTTCCTCGTTGCCCTGCCTGCCCATGAACTCGTGGGAGGAGGGGCCATATGCGAAGATGGGAACGGGAACGGGGGTGTGGGACTTCGTGCAGAAGCGACCCTCGGTCGTGCCTTTGGCGGGATCGCCGGTGAGGAGGGTGAGACCGCCGGTCTCATGGTCTGCGGAGATGACTACCAGGGTGTTGCCGTCTTTCTCGGCGAACTTGATGGCTGCGGTGACGGCCTTGTCGAAGTCAAGCTCTTCCCTGATCATTGCGGCATATTCGTTAGAGTGCGAGTTCTTGTCGATTCTGGCGCCTTCCACCATGAGGAAGAAGCCCTTGCCGTCATGAGCCTTCCTGGAGAGGAAGTCGATGGCATATTCGGTGGCGTCGGTGAGGAAGTTGCCTCTGCCGTAGAGCATGGACTGGGTCTCCTTTGCAGGGGGAAGATAGCCGAGCCTGTCGGCAGCCGCTGCCTTGGGGTCGTTGAGGTCGTCCACGACGGTGAACACTTTCTCTATGGCCTTCTGGGTCTTCCCGGGCCTCTCGGCCATGACTTCCTTGCTGCCTGCGGCGAAGAAGGAGAGCTTGCTGGCGGGCAGGTCTCCCCAGATCTCGTCAGTCATGTAGCGCTGGTCCTGATGGGCGAAGAAGCTGGCGGGGGTGGCTCCGTCGAGGTCGTCGGTGGAGACCACTCCGCTCACTATCCCCACTTTGTCGAGAGCCTCGGTGATGTTCTCGAGCGGCTTGTGGTCCATGCCCATGCCGATGGAGCCGTTGTAGGTCTTGTGGCCGGTGGAATATGCGGTTGCGGAAGCCGCTGAGTCGGTGGTGTAGTTGTCGCCGGACTGTGTGGTCACCAGACCGAACACCTTCAGGTTGGTGAGAGTCATCTCTCCTCCGTTGGTGTACATGCCGGAGGCGATGTGGGCGAGGCCGTTCCCGTCTCCGATCATCAGAATTACGTTGAGGGGAGCCTTCTCCGCTCCGTCAGCTTCGAACGAGGGGGTGTAGGAGCCCTGGGGCTCGACATCCTTGATGTCCCCGATGACAATCGACTGTGCGCTTGCGCCCAGAGAGAGGGCCGCCATCGCGGCGAGGGTTAAAATAGTTTTTTTCATAGATAAGTGTTAATTGTAATGGTGTTTATTTCTTTATTTCAATCTTGCAGTCACCGGGGGCCTTCCGGCCTTCGTCCATGATCAGTTCCCCGACCGAGTCCACGGTCAGATGGCCGGAGGTGGGGTTCTTGATGGAGGGGATGTGGCCCTTTATGTTGCCGCTGACCGTGGAATATTCCAGCGCCAGGTCGGCATCGGCCCCGAAGGTGCAGTCTTCCAGGACCAGGCCCTCGCAGTAGCACAGGGGCTGGGTCTCGGAGATGTGGCAGCGGACCAGCCTGAGGTTTTTGGAATACCATCCCAGATATTCTCCGGTGATGACCGAGTCATAGACGGTGACGTTCTCGGCCTCCCAGAAGGAGTCCTTGGAAGTGAGGACCGAGTTGCGGATCACGGCGTTCTTCGCATACTGGAAGCCATAGTTGCCCTGGAGCTTCAGATTGTCGATCCTGATGTTCTCGCAGTGCATGAACACATAGTCGGCCCTTTCGATGACGCAGTTTTTCATGTCTATGTCGGAACAGTCCCACAGGGTCTCGCTTGCGGCGGGCATCCACACGTTCTCCAGCCTGAGGCCCTTCGCCCTGCGGAAGGTCTTGGGGGCGTCGATGGTGGTGTCATAGATTTCGCCGTTGCGGGTGTACCATATGCCCGAGCGGGCCCCGACGCCCAGAACGCAGTGTCTGAGCACATAGCGGTCACATTCCCAGAGGGGGTATTTCCCCTCGAAGCGGCAGTCATCGCAGTAAATCTCCGCCGTCTCCTTGAGGCCGGACTCTCCGGCCCTTATCACGACATTCTTCAGATGAAGATCATGTTCTTTGTACAGGGGCCTTTCGCCCCCGAATTCCTGATTCGAGATTTCTTTCATTTCAATTCATTTCTAATCCGGATTCGAGCGGTTCCGCATCTCCGCCGGGGTTTACGAAGCGTTTGTTGAGCCATCTGCCCCTTCTTATCCTGATGAGGAAGAGGATTCCCCTCACATTGAGCTCGGCGCACATGGCTATCCAGTAGCCCACAAGCCCGAGCTTCGGGGTGAGCAGCAGCGCCAGGCCGATTCTCACCACCCACATGCTGGCGAAGTTCAGCGCAGTGGGGACGAGCGTGTCGCCGGCGCCCACGCATGAGCCGTAGGAAACCATGGCCACTGCATAGAAGGTCTCGGCGAAGGCCTCGATCCGGAGCACTCTGGCTCCCAGATCAATGACCCTCTGGTCGCTTGTCAGTATGCCCATGAGCTCGGGGGCGAAGGCATACATCAGTCCTCCCAGCATGGTCATCAGCACCGCCGCCACCGATATGTTTATGTGCGCGAACTGCCGCGCCAGCTGTTTTCTTCCTGCGCCCAGGCTCTGTCCGACCAGGGTGGTGGCGGATTCCTGCAGGCCGTATCCGGGCATATAGCAGAAGCTCTCCGCCGTGATGGCGAAGGAGTTGGCCGCTATGGCGACCGGTCCCAGCGGGGCGACGATTATGGTCGCGACCACATAGGCCCCTCTCATGATTATGTTCTGCAGCCACAGTGGGCCGGTGATGCCTAAGGCGTTGCGGACGGTCTCGCCCTGCGGCGCGAAGGAGCCGCTTTCGCCTCTGATTTTCAGTTCGGGCGAGCGGGTGCAGGTGTAGCAGAGCGAGGCGGCCGCCATAGACATCTCCGCAAGGCCTGTGCCCATGGCCGCGCCGGGAACTCCCCAGCCGAGGAGGTAGATGAACAGGTAGTTGAAGACCACGTCCATCACCGCCATGAACATGAACAGGATGCTCGGCACTTTGGTGTTGCCGCTGGCCTGGAGCATGGCGTTGGACGCGAAGCCCAGGGC
>CAVIVH010000012.1:0-14760 GCA_963646185.1 bacterium
GGTTCCCTCGTCCACATAGGCGCCCACGTTCACGAAGGAGGGCGGCATCATTATCACGGAGGGCGCGAGACAGGCCCCGCGGCGCACCGAACTGCCACCGGGCACTATGCGGACCCTGTCGGCGAGGCTGAAGTCCCGGACGGGATAGGTGTCCTTGTCGAAGAAGGAGAACCGGCCCTCGCTCATGTCGGAGAGCTCTCCGAGGCGGAAGCCTTCCAGGATCGTCTTCTTCACTTCTACATTGACCGTCCAGCGGCCGTCCTTTTTCTGCGCGGCGCGTATCTTTCCCTTTTCCAGAAGGTCCAGGGTCTCCAGAAATTTCTCTTTTTCGTCCATAGTCTAAGACGCCGTCTTGAAATAATTCTTCTTTTTTCTTATACGGCCTTGCCGGCCATTTTTATTTTCGCCATCAGTCACGCAGCCACTGCCGCGTTCCCTCTTCCGAAGCCGAAACTGCCTCGAAAATTCCGCATGATAAAATGCGGGAACCATTTCAAAACAGCTTCTCAGTATCCGAGGCCCCTGAGCACCCTGCCCATGATTTCGAGAGTCTTGTCCGTGGCGGGGGTGAGGGGCAGACGCATGCGGTTTCCGCACATGTTCATCAGCGACAAGCCGCCCTTGACGGGGATGGGGCTGCTTTCCTCAAAGCAGGCCCGGAACAGCGGCATGAGCCGGTCGCTCAGCATACGCCCGTCGGAGTGATGGCCTTCCATATAGAGATGGACCATCTTGACCAGCAGGTCGGGGTCTATGTTGGAGGCCACGCTGACGAGTCCGTCTCCGCCGGCTTCAAGGATGTCGGCCGTCCGGCCGTCGTCACCGCTGAGGACCGAGAAATCTTCGGGCGCATGGGCGATTATCTCCCTGATCTGGGCCATGTTGCCGGATGCCTCCTTGACAGCGATTATGTTGGGGATTGCGGCGAGACGCAGGGTCGTGGCGGCCTCCATGTTGTCGCCGGTCCTGCCGGGGACGTTATAGACCACGACAGGCTTGTCGGTGGACTCGGCCACAGCCTTGAAATACTGATACATGCCCTCCTGGGTGGGCTTGTTGTAATAGGGAACGACCACAAGGAAGGCATCGGGGCCGAGAGGCTCCATCATCCGGACATTGGCCAGGGTGGCCCGGAGAGAGTTGGTCCCGCAGCCGGCCACGACCGGCCTGCCGCAGGCCTTTTCCCGGGTGATTTCCAGGATTCTGAGCTTCTCGTCATTTTCCAGGCATGGGGTCTCGGCGGTGGTCCCGAGCGGGACGAGGAAGTCTATTCCGGCCTTGACCTGTCTCTCGACCATACAGCCATAGGCCTCATAGTCCACGCTTCCGTCCTCCCTGAAGGGGGTGACGAGCGCGGTGCCGCAGCCCGATATGAATTTCTTTACCATCTCGCGTTTTATTTTTTAGCTCCGGAAGCGTCCGGAACGCTGAACATCAGATCCTTGAATTCGTGGACGCCCTCGAGGTCCCCGGTCATCATGGCGGCGGTCACCGCCCCCTCGGCCAGTCCTCTGCGGGAGAAGGCCTCGTGCTCGAGGGTGATTCTGTCCCCGAGACCTTCGAAGGTCACGGTGTGGACGCCCGGAATCTCCCCGGCGCGGACAGACAGGGTCTGGACTTCGCCGGGGATGTGTTTTTCAATCTCGGAAGCCAGTGTCAGGGCCGTGCCGCTGGGGGCGTCGAGCTTGTGGCAGTGGTGCTTCTCGATTATGTAGGGAGTGTAGCCGCCGGCCTTGCCCAGATGGGCGGAGACCATGTCCACGGCGGCCGAAAGCACATTGACTCCGATGGAGAAGTTGGACGCCCAGACCAGCGGGGTCCCCTTCGCGCGGAAGTATGCGAACACCTCGTCCTTTATGTCATACCAGCCGGTGGTCCCCACGACCACGGCCTTGAAGCTGTCGGCCAGGAAACGGTAGTTGGCGCGGAAGGACTCGGGGATGGTGAAGTCTATGCAGACGCACTCCTTTGCGGCAGCCTTGTCGAAGGAAACTATGTCCTCGCTCCTTCCGGCGCACTCTATCCCCTTCTCTTCCAGAATCTTGTCCACCATGCGGCCCATCTTGCCATAGCCGCTTATCACCACCTTAATCATTGTCGAGGAAAAGTCTTTCGTGAATCTTGCCGGCCATGTCCCTGAAGCCTTCGCGGTCGGTCACTGCGCTGAGGGACATCATGTCCGCTCCGGCGGACAGCATGTGGACCGGACCCGACGCGCATATCGCATCAGTGACGGCGCTGTCCATGGCCACTCCGCCGCCCACGACCGAAATCTGGGCCTTGTCTCTGTAGAGGGTGACGCTGTATTTTACCGAAAGGGCCTCCAGCGCCTCCGGCAGGCCTTCCTGGCCGCACTCAAACGAGAGCGAGACCTTGGAGACGGAGGATGCTGACAGAGACGGCACCACTCCGTGGGCCTCAAGAGTCCCGAATATGTCGCCGGTCATGGCGGAGGCGGGGCCGAAGCCCTCGGATGTGACTTCCACATAGTCGATCTCCGGCAGGAAGGCAAGGCACTTGGGACCGTTCTCCCCTCCTTCGCCGGCCACCGTCGTTCCGGGGCCTTCGGGGTTCATGGTGTTGAGCACGCGGATGGGAATGTTCCTGGAACGGGCGGGGCCCATGGTCAGGGGATGCAGGACCCTGGCCCCGAGACAGGCCATAACGGCAGCCTCGTCATAGGACACGCGGGGAATTCTTCCGGTCTCGGCCACGACGCGGGGGTCGGAGGTGCGGATGCCGTCCACATCGGTCCATATTTCCACTCTCCCGGCGTCCAGCGACATGCCGAACAAGGCTGCGGAATAGTCGGATCCCTCGAAGCCCAGCACCGAGGTGGCGCCTGCGGAGGTGGAGGCTATGAAGCCCTGGGTGAGGACCATCTGCTCTCCCTTGAACGCTTCGGGGATGATGCGCAGGACATTGGCCCTGGTCTCCTCGCGGTTCACTCCGGCGCTCATGTAATTGTCATCGGTCACGACCATCTGTCTTGCATCCAGCCACTTGCAGAGAATGCCCGCAGCATTGAACGCGGCGGAGACTATGGTAGAGGAGAGCACTTCTCCGGTGGAGACTATCCTGGCGCGGCTTCTGGGCGAGAGCTCGCCTATGCGGCAGACGCCGCCTGCGAAGTCAGAAAGGGAATCGCAGAGCGCGCCGACGCGGCCCCTGGTCTCTTCGAGCAGACCGCCTTCGAGCAGGTCGCCGCAGAGATTAAGATGCCTTTCCCTGAGCACCGCCAGGTCTTTCCCGATTGCGGGCATGTTGCCGCTCCCGGCCTCCTCGGCTATCTGCACAAGCAGCCTCGTCACCCTGGCGAGGGCGGAGACGACCACCACGGGCTTGTCCGCGAGCCTGGTCCGCACAATGGATATGACTCTTCTGATCGCTTCGGCATCCTGCACGGACGTGCCGCCGAATTTCATCACTATCATAGCTGAAATATATGTCTTGGTAGGTTAAACTCCGGGCCGGCGAGCCACAAAAAACGCTCCCGAAAACCCAAAATACAAATATAGCAATCTGCCTGCAATTTTGGGACCGGAACACGAAGATACACCGCTTCTGAAACGGACCGGAAATCAGCTTGCGCGTCCGTCTCCGGAATCGTCGCGGGATTTGTCGGAAGAGGAGTCGTCGGAGGGAAGCACGATGGGGCGGAACCTCTTCTGGCGGCGCTCCCAGCGGTCATGCGCATACTGCTGCATGTCAGTGAACTGGTCGTTCTCGTCGATGATTTCCAGACCGAGAATGGTCTCGATTATGTCTTCCAGCGTGAGCAGACCCTGGAAGCAGCCATATTCGTCGATTATGAGAGCCATCTGCTCTTTCTTCTTGAGCAGAGCCTCCCATATGTCCGAAAGGGACTGGTCCTCGTTGAAATAGGATATGGGGCGCTTCAGGTCCTTCAGGCGGGTGTCGAACCTGTCGTCGGCGAGGCCCTCGAGGGCGTCGCTCAGAAGGATGTAGCCGGTGATGTATTCCGGGGAGTCGGAATAGACCGGAATCCTGGAATAGTGCAGATAGGTGTCGTTCCTGTAGAAATTCTTGAGGGTCATGTTCTCCTGGGCGATGGAGCAGACTATGCGCGGGGTCATCACGTCGGACGCCACCACATTGTCCAGCTTCATTATGTTCTGGATGACCTTGTTCTCGTTGGTGTCAATCACGCCCTCGCGCGCGCCGATGTTGGCCATGGCGGTGACCTCCTCGCGGCTGACGGTGTTGCTCTCATCTTCCGGAGCGATCAGACCGCTGATCTTCTGGACAATCCAGACAAGGGGGAACATTATGACTATCAGGATGGATATAGTCCTGGAGGTGAAGCCCATGAGGTTCTTCCAGTAGGACGTGCCTATGGTCTTGGGGACTATCTCGGCAAAAATCAGTATAAGGATGGTGGTGACGGCTGAGACTATGCCCACGCCCGTGCTGCCGAAGACTATCGCCGCCTGCGCACCCACTCCGGCCGCTCCGCCGGTATTGGCTATGGTGTTGAGCGAGAGGATGGCCGCTATGGGGCGGTCGATATCGGTCTTGAACTTGAGAAATCTGACGGCAGGCTTGTAGCCCTCGTCCCTCTTCATGGTGATATAGGAGAGGGGCGTGGACATGAGCACGGCCTCCAGCACCGAGCAGAAGAATGAGACCGACAGGGTCAGAAACAGATACAGAATCAGCAGAAACATGAATTGTGCGTCGTACTGTGTGCAAAAATAGCAATAAAAGTGATAATTTTGGAGAAGACAATTCACAACAGCTTCTGAATCATGGCTGATTTCAGATCTCTTTTCAAAGACACGGCCATCTATGGCCTGAGCAGCATAGTGGGCAGGTTCCTGAACTACCTGCTCGTCCCGCTTTACACCTATGTCATCAACGCCTCCAGCGGCGGCTACGGAGTGGTCACCAACCTATACTCCTACACTGCCCTGCTGCTGGTCATCCTCACCTACGGGATGGAGACCACCTTCTTCCGCTTCGCCAACAAGAGCGAAGAGAATCCGGACAAGGTCTATTCCACCGTACTCGTCTCGGTGCTGACCACCTCGGTGATGTTCGTGGCGCTGGTGCTGGCTTTCCTGAACCCGGTTTCCCGGGCCATGGGCTATGGCGACCATCCGTCATATATCTGGGCCATGGCGGCCACCGTCGCCATAGACGCTTTCCAGTGCATTCCCTTCGCATATCTGAGATACCGGAAAAAGGCTCTGAAATTCGCCTCGCTGAAGCTGGCGTTCATAGGCCTGAACATATGCCTGAACCTCATCTATTTCGTGGGCCTTCCCGCTGCGGGGCTGAACCCGTTCGGGATCTATGACGGCGGTATCGAAGTGGGCTATGTGTTCTATATCAATCTGTTCTGCACGGCGGTAATCACCTTTTTCTTCAGGGGCGAGCTCCGCGGGATGTTCAGAGGATTCGATTCCGCCCTGCTGCGCCGGATGCTTTCCTACAGCTGGCCGATATTGCTGCTGGGCATAGCCGGCATCCTGAACCAGACAGCTTCCGGAATCATATTTCCATATGTCTATAAAGAGGCCGACGCCTCCGCCCAGCTGGGCATCTACGGGGCCTGCATCAAGATAGCCATGATCATGTCCATGATCACCCAGGCCTTCCGCTATGCCTATGAGCCCTTTGTCTTCGGCGGCGCGTCGAAAAGCGACAGCCGCGAGACGAGCGCCAAGGCCATGAAATATTTCATAATCTTCACCCTGCTGGCCTTCCTGTGCGTGGAGGGCTTCATGGGGGTGCTGCAGTACATAATCGGCGCGGGCTACAGGGAGGGACTGAAGGTGGTCCCCATAGTGATGGCGGCCGAGATAATGATGGGGGTGTATTTCAACCTCTCCTTCTGGTATAAGCTCACCGACCAGACTCTCTGGGGCGCCCTGTTCTCCGGAGCCGGGGCCGCGGTGCTGCTGGCGGTGGACATAGTCTTCATCCCGAAGTTCGGTTACATGGCCTGCGCATGGGCCGGAGTGGCCGGATACGGAACGGCGATGATGCTGTCCTATCTGGTGGGCCAGAAGAAATATCCGGTCCCCTATCAGCTCGGGGAGATTGCGGTCTATCTGGCAGCAGCAGCTGTCCTCTATGCGCTGATGGTCCTCGGAAGCAGACTCCCCGGAGCGGCTTCGCTGGCCGTCAACTGCCTGCTGATCGCGGCGTTCTGCGCCCTCATCGTCAAACGTGACCTTCCGCTCTCCGCCCTGCCGGTGGTGGGCAGATATTTCAGAAAGAAATAGCTCATATGGATACAGCCCTTTTCATGAAAATGCTCGCGACGGACTCCACGTCCGGCAGCGAACGGCCCATGGCCCTTGCCCTGGCTTCCCTGTTGAAGACCCCGGGCAACACCGTCGAGACTTTCGAGGTCGGCGACGGGACGCTGAACCTGCTGCTGAAGTGGGGCGAGCCCAGAGTGTGGTTCTGCACGCACATGGACACTGTGCCGCCGTATATTCCTCCCGTGGCCGAGGCCCTGGAGGGCGGCGATGTCCGGTTCCGAGGCAGGGGCACCTGCGATGCCAAGGGCCAGATTTTCTCCATGTTCGAGACTTGCCGTGCGCTGGAGGTAGCCGGAGAGACGGGATTCGCGCTGCTTGTGCTGGCCGGCGAGGAGACCGGGTCGCACGGGGCGAAGGCATGGGACAGGGACTGTCCCGGAGGAGAACTTGTGGTGGTGGGCGAGCCCACGGACAACCGCATGGTCTCAGCCAGCAAGGGCACAAAGCTTTTCGATGTCACTCTGCTCGGAAAACCCTGTCATTCAGGCTATCCGGAGCGCGGGGAGAGCGCTGTGGACAGGTTCTGCGACCTGGCGGACATGCTGCGGGGCACGGAGTTTCCGCATGATGCGGTGCTGGGGGACGTGACCTGGAACATCGGACGGCTCGTCAGCGACAACCCTCAGAACATACTGAGCCCGGAGCTCCGCTTCAAGATTTATTTCCGGACCACTTTCGCGGCCGATTCGGCCGTATGCAGGTTTATGGATTCGCTGCGCTCCGACCGGACTCTGGTCACGGCTCATGGCGGGGACACGCCCATGGAGTATTTCACCGTGCCGGGAATCCACACGTGCACGGTGTCTTTCGGGAGCGACGCCCCCCATCTCAGGAAGTTCAGGCGCAGGGCGCTGTGCGGCCCGGGATCCATTCTCACGGCCCACACCCCGGACGAGTTCGTCCTCCTCAGCGACCTGGAAAAGGCCCGCGACAATTACCTCAAAATCTTCCGTTCCCTTTAATCCGCATCAGGCTGCTCTCCTCCGGAGGCAGCTTACCCCCCCTGACAGGGGGCTGCCGACGGGTCGGCAGGGGGTTAAGATGGCGGCAGCTTTTTTTATGGGGCTGGGCCCCATAAAAAAAGAGCTGTCAGAATTTCTTCTGGCAGCTCAATTCATATAGCCTTATGGCCTAAGCTTATGCGAGTCTCTTTTCGAGGTTCACGCGGATAGCCTTGAGGAAGTCAAGAGAGTTCTTGACGACAGGGGTAACACCCTCCATGAGGTTTGCAAGGTCCTTGGTGACGATACCTGCGTTGAGAGTATCGAAGCAAGCGGCCTCGAGCTGATTTGCATAGTTGATGAGCTCGGGGAGATTGTCCATTTCACCTCTCTTGCGGAATGCGCCGCTCCATGCGAAGATGGTAGCCATAGGGTTGGTGGAAGTCTCTTCTCCCTTGAGGTACTTGTAGTAGTGACGGGTAACGGTGCCGTGAGCGGCCTCGTACTCATATTTTCCGTCAGGGCTGACAAGCACGGAAGTCATCATTGCGAGAGAACCGAAGGCTGTGGAGACCATGTCGCTCATCACATCACCGTCATAGTTCTTGCAGGCCCAGATGAATCCGCCCTCGCTGCGGACGACACGTGCGACAGCGTCGTCGATGAGAGTGTAGAAATACTCGATGCCGGCCTTCTCGAAAGCCTCCTTGTAGTCAGCCTCGAACACCTCCTGGAAGATAGCCTTGAAACGGCCGTCATACTTCTTGGAGATGGTGTCCTTGGTTGCGAACCACACGGTCTGCTTGGTGTCAAGAGCATACTTGAAGCAGGAGTGTGCAAAAGAACGGATGGAAGAATCGAGGTTGTGCATACCCTGGATTACGCCGGGACCCTTGAAGGTGTGGATGATCTGCTCTTCCTTCTTGCCGCTCTCGCCTTCGAAGACGAGCTTTGCGACACCGGGCTCGGTAGCCTGGATCTCAACATCCCTGTAAACGTCGCCATAGGCGTGACGGGCGATGGTGATAGGTTTCTTCCAGAACTTCACTGCGGGGTGGATTGAAGGAAGGGTGATAGGTGTGCGGAACACGGTTCCGTCGAGCATTGCACGGATGGTTCCGTTCGGGCTCTTCCACATCTCATGGAGCTTGTACTCGCTCATACGCTGCACGTTAGGAGTGATGGTAGCGCACTTGACGGCGACACCATACTTCTTGGTGGCGTTGGCGGAGTCAACGGTAACCTGGTCGGAAGTCTGGTCACGATAGACAAGACCGAGGTCATAGTACTCGGATTTGAGGTCAACGAAAGGCAGGATGAGCTCATCCTTGATCATTTTCCAAATGATCCTTGTCATCTCATCACCGTCCATCTCCACGAGGGGAGTGGTCATCTGAATTTTTTTCATGATGTTTTTTTATTTGTTTGTTATAACTTTTGTTCTTCTTACTTGCTTCTCTGAGCTGCGTAGTAGTTGATCAGGCAGCCGTCTGCAAGAATTTCCCTTTCCTCGGAAGTGAGGTTCTGGAAGTAGAGGTGGATGTCCTGGACACCGTGCTTTGCGCTGATGACCTTGGCGTCAATCTCCTCCTTGCCCTCGAGGATGGCCTTGCGGATGCCTGCGACATACACGAAGTCACCGGGCTCATACTCGAAAGGAGTCTCCTTTGCGATGGTGAAAGGAACGATACCCCAGTTGATGCAGTTGCTGCGATAGCGCTTGGTAGCGTACTCGTAGCAGATGTTGGCATCGCCGCCGAGCACCTTCTGGCAGGAAGCGGCCTGCTCACGGGCGGAACCGTCACCGGGCTTGTTGGCGAACACGCAGGAACCGAGAGAAGTGTTCTCAGCCTTTGCGCCCACCTTTGCGAGAGCGTCGGCAAGATGCTGGGAAACCTTTCCGTCGCGGCGCTCGTGATCCTCGGCCTGGACCTTCTTGCTGTGTCCGACATACTCAGGAACGCGGCGGGAAAGTGCGAACTCGGAGAGCTTGAGCGGGTTGGAACGGTAGCTGGAAGTCTCGCCGGAAGGAATGAGCTCGTCGGTGGTGGTCACAGGGTCGTGGATAACGGCTGCGAGCTCCACAAGCATGTTCTCCTCCATGGGATACATCTTGGGCCAGTCCTTGATGTTCGGGCCATAGCGGAGCTCGGCGGAAGCGTCGTCCTTGCCATAGCCGTAGTAAACGCGGCTCTTGTAGATCCTGTTGTCGTACTCGTAAGGCTTGTAGTCATCGGTGTACTCGATGTCGGTAGCAGCTGTGATGACACCGCCGTTGGCAGCTGTTGCGGCTATCGAACGTGCATCCATGAGGGACACGAACGAGAGCTGGCCCTGACCGGGCTTGGAACCCTCACGGTTGGGGAAGTTACGGGTGGTGTGGCGGATGGAGAAACCGTCGTTGGCGGGAACGTCACCTGCGCCGAAGCAAGGTCCGCAGAATGCGGGCTTGATGGCGACACCGGCCTCGATGAAGGCGTCGGCCACATGGTTGCGGGTGGTTGCAAGATAGACAGGGGTGGACTGAGGGTAAACGGACATTGTGAAGTAGTCGTTGCCGATAGCCTTGCCCTTGAGGATCGAAGCGGCCTCGCAGAGGTTGTCATAGGTACCGCCGGCGCAACCTGCGATGAGAGCCTGGTCTGCGCAGACCTTACCGTTCTTAATCTTGTTCTGGAGATCCACAGTCACCTTCTCGCCGAAACGCTTGCGGGCATCCTCTTCGACCTTGCGGAGAATCTCGGCAGGGTTGGCCTGGAGCTCGTGGATGGAATAGGCGTTGGACGGGTGGAAAGGAAGAGCGATCATGCACTCCTGAGAGGAGAGATCGATCTTGATCATGCTGTCATAGTATGCAACCTTTCCGGGCTTGAGCTCTTTGTAAGCGTCGGCGCGGCCGTGCATCTCATAGTATTCCTTGACTTTCTCGTCGGTGATCCAGATGGAGCTGAGGCAGGTGGTCTCGGTTGTCATCACATCGACTCCGTTACGGAAGTCTGTAGGCAGCTCGGCCACTCCGGGGCCTGCGAACTCAAGCACTTTGTTCTTGACGAAACCGCTCTCGAAGACAGCCTTCACGAGGGAAATTGCGACATCGTGAGGACCTACGCCATGGCGGGGCTTACCCTCGAGCCATACGAGAACCACTTCAGGGGCATTGATGTCCCAGGTGTTGCGGAGAAGCTGCTTAACGAGCTCGCCGCCGCCTTCGCCGACTCCCATGTTTCCGAGGGAACCATAACGGGTGTGGCTGTCAGAACCGAGGATCATGTTGCCGCACTTGGCCAGAGCCTCTCTTGCGAACTGATGGATCACGGCCTGGTTGGCGGGAACATAGATTCCGCCATACTTCTTGGCTGCGGACAGACCGAACACGTGGTCGTCCTCGTTGATTGTGCCGCCGACTGCGCAGAGAGAGTTGTGGCAGTTGGTCATTGCGTACGGGATAGGGAACTTCTCGAGTCCGCTGGCGCGGGCTGTCTGAATGATGCCGACATAGGTAATGTCATGAGACACCATGGCATCGAATCTGATGCGCATTTTCTTCCCCTTTCCGCCGTCCACATCGTGGGCACGCAGGATTCCGTAGGTGATAGTGTTTTCGCGGGACTCATCGGGAGATGGCATTCCGGTGGCATCGTTAACGATTGTCTTGCCATCCAGAAGATAGACACCGTGTGGAATCAATTCTACCATAATAGTAAGAAAGAATTAATTAATTGTTAATGATTGTTGATATGAATATGGTCAGCGACAGCATGTCGGCGCTTCCGCCGGGTGATATGTTGGCACTGATATATTGTCTGTCCAGTTCCTCAAGCCTCCTTTCGCTGAAATCCCCGAGCAGGGCGGCGGCATCCCGTCTGACACGGGCAAGAGCCTCGCCGCCTCCGCGGTGAAGCACATTCGTATCGTCCAGAACGGTCATTATTTTCAGCAACGTCTTGTGGTTTCTGTATCTGTCCCCCTCCAGGCTCCTGTAATAGGGCAGCCATTCGGAGAAAAGTTCGGGATACGCCTCGCGGGCGCTTTCCAGGGCTCCCTTCACCCTGTATTTCGATATGACTCCGGCGCCGTGGGTGCCGTTTGCGGCGGCAATCCCCGATGCGGCCTGTGTCAGCAGCGGGCGCAGCCTCTGTTCCGTTACCCCGCCTTCCGTGGCGGCCAGGAAACTCGCCGCGGCCACCGTCAGACCCACGCAGAAGAGAGCACCCTTGTGCGAGTTCACTCCCCCCGTAGCCTCGAGCATAGACTTTTCAGCCTCTATGCCGGCTTCCTTTATCTTTGCCGGATTCAGCCCCTGAACGGCTTCGACAGCCATCCTGACAAACCAGGGCCTGAGGGCCCGGATGCCTGCGGACATGCTGTCATAGTCCATGTCGCTGTGGGCGCCGCTGTTGTTCCGGTCCACCAGACCGGGCTTCGGAGTGGTGTCCAGCTCCTGCCGGAGAGCGGCCTCCGCCAAATCGGCTGCAAGATACGGAAGAGTTGAACGATAAGCAAATTTCATTGCTTCCGGGAGACTCCCCCTGTCCAGCGCTTTTCTCAGGAGAGTGGCGCTGACCGGCCCCTCACCGTCCTCCAGGCGGGATATTTCCATAAATTCCACTCCCCCTCCCGGAAGCTGCTCCGACATCAGCTCATTGTAGCGGGCGGTGAGCGGATCGGCCGGTTCCGAGCCGGCGAACCTCACGCCCACCCCGAGAGCCGGGGCTATATGCTTCGCGAACAGGTCTATGTCCAGGGACATCTGTACGTCGGAAGCATCGGAAAGCTTCTTGAGGAAATAGGTCGGGAACGTGGCCGCGGATATGGCATAGTCGCTGCCCTCGCAGACCGTCACGTTCGGGATGTCGGCCGTGCCGGCCTTGATCATCGCGAGCCTCTCGGCATAGGGGAAGCGGGAAAGGTCCTCCTTCACGGCTATGACATAGAGGTTGTCCACCTGCGATGCGGCGTTTTCCACCAGATATCTGTGGCCTCTGGTGAAAGGATTGGCATTCATGACTATGGCGCCGTTCCTTCCCTCCTTTCTGAGCGGGGCGAGATATCTCTCATAGCGGCGGAGTCCGTTTCCGTCCTCCATGAGCACGGCCTTGCCGCAGGCCGCGAGGGTGACGAAACCCATGCTGGAGAATATGGCCTTGTTTTCGGGCTTGGTGAACACCTTCACGGTGTCGCAGCCCCTCTCATGGGCCAGGCTGACGAGATAGGACACAAGCGAACCGGAGAGTCCCTCCGAGCGGAGCTCGGGCGACACGGCGATGCACTTTATCACATTCCCCTTCAGGCCTCCCCCGGCCAGAATCTCATCGCTGTCCTCGCTGCGGGTGATGGTGGCATAGCAGTCCACATCGTCCAGGCGCAGGGAGTTGGCGGCAAGGAAAGACTCCACCCTGGCGCGCACGGACGGCAGGGAGAGCGGCGCAAGGCTTATGTAGCGGTCACCGTACATAGTCCTTCACCATTTCATCTATCTTCGCGAGCAGCTCCTCTGTCGTGTGGGTCCTGTTTCTCATACAGAAGCGGGCCTCGTTGTCGCAGAGAAGACATTTCCGCGGAGCGTAACCCACCTCGGCGCGGGAGACCGGGATTCCGTCCGGAGCGATCACGTCCAGATCGAAAAGCCGTCCCAGGGGATGGGTATCTTCTATATGACAAACTGCCCGCTTCACCTCATCGATGGAGAGGGAAGTGAGCAGATATGCTTCGAAACCTGTGGGCAGATCCCGCACGTCCATCTTTAACATGTCGCTGCCGAAGCGTGCGACAAGGGCCGTGAGAGCGGCCTGAGAGACTACGAGAGACTGCATATTGCGCTTGACCTTTCCCGGCATTATGACCGTGAGACACACAAGAGTCTTTCCTGGATTTTTCCCAAGAAGCTCTCTCTGGTATTCCGATCTTGCCTCGCGGCTTGCCAGGAGCTGGTCAAGCGTAATTTCCATAGACTAGTACTGTTTGTCAACAATGTTCATGATGACATCCTGCACGGAGCCTTCGCGGTTCATCACCACGCCGACGACCTTGTCTCCGAACGGGAGCGGGTCGGGAGTTCCGATGGACTTGAGGGCGAGGTCCTTCAGGTCGTGGATGTCCACGATGTTAAGACCGGCCTTCTTGAGCCTCTCGGCAATCTCGGGACGGCGGGGATTGACGGCGATACCGTACTCGGTGACGACCACGTCCACTGTGGAACCGGGGGTGATGAGGGTTGTGACCTCGTCAACGACGCAGGGGATCCTGCCGCGGAGAAGCGGGCAGACGATGATCGAGAGGGCGGAGTCGGCAGCAGTGTCGGGGTGTCCTCCGATGGCGCCGCGGATGATACCGTCGCTGCCCACCAGGACATTGACATTGAAGTTGACGTCCACCTCGAGAGCGGAGAGGATCACCATGTCAAGATAGTGCACTGCGGAACCGGGCTCGTCGGCGCTTGCATACTCGTTGGCGGAAACCTCCTTGTGGAAAGGATTGTTCCTCAGAGACTCGGCGGCCACCTTGTCGAAGGACTGGACGTCGATCAGGCGCTTGATGAGGCCTTCCTCATGCATCTTGACCATATGGGCGGTGATTCCGCCGAGGGCGTAGCTTGCGTGGATGCCCTGGCTGATCATGCTCTCACGGATATACTTGACGGCTGCGAGGGATGCTCCGCCGGAACCTGTCTGAATCGAGAAGCCCTCCTTGAAGTAGCCGCTGTTGATGATGACCTTGGCTGCGTTCTGGGCGAGCAGGATGTCGCGGGGGTTCTTGGTGTCACGGATTGCGCCCGAGGAGATCTTGGAGGAGTCTCCGACGGAGTCAACGACCACGACATAGTCCACGTTGCGCTCGGAAATCGAGTTGGGGGTGTTGGGATAGTCCACGAGGTCATCGGTGACGATCACCACTTTGTCGGCATACTGGGCGTCGGGAAGTGCATATCCGAGGGATCCGCAGATGCTCTTTGCATTCTCGGAACGGGAATATCCGCAGGCGTTTCCGGCAGGATCGCAGGAAGATGCGCCGAGGAATGCGACGTCGATGTGCATGTCGCCGTTGGCGATGGCGCTTCCGCGTCCGCCATGGCTGCGGAACACCACAGGCTCCTTCATGAGGCCGTGGGAGATCTCATTGGCGAGCTCTCCGCGGAGACCGGAAGTGATGAGCTTGGTGACGACTCCGTTCTTGATGTGCTCGATAAGGGGAGCGTGGACATCGGAGAGGCTGGAAGCGGCGATCGTGAGGTTCTTGTATCCCATCTCTGCGAGCTTGGCGACCACGAGGTTCAGGACCTTGTCACCTCCGCGGAAATGATGGTGGAAAGAAATGGTCATGCCGTCCTTGAGACCGGACTTCCTGATAGCCTCCTCGAGGGTGACGACCTTTGAACTTTCCTTCTGAAGATCAAGACGGAATTCAGTGTTTTTCTTGAACTCGTCCTTGTATACGCCCTTGCCCATCTGGGCGGCCTCGGCCTGTACGAGGGCGGCTCTTTCCTTTATGCTACTCATATGCTTCCTCCTTTGTCAAAACACCCGATG
>CAVIVH010000013.1:0-3386 GCA_963646185.1 bacterium
ATTCCAGGCGTATGCGGCTGCCGGTGGGCACTTCTATGTGCGAGGGCGCGATCCGGTCGAGCGCATCGGCCTTGTCATAGGGTATCATGCCGCGCAGTACGGCTGCCATGTCGATCTTTTTCAGCTCTGCGCGGGTGGAGGCGTTCCCTATATATAAAGGCAGCCATTCCGCACAGTCCCGGAGCACCGCTTCCGTGCCCAGATCGGGCAGCTCCAGCTCCGGATGCCAGGCAGCCGCGGCGGCCACCCTTCTCTGGAGGTCTCCCACTCCTTCGTGCGCGAAGTCCAGCAGCGAGGTTCCGTCCTTCCTGACTGCCTCGCATATGGCCCCGACCGTCTTTTCGTGCGGAACATCCGGCAGGGGCGAAGTCTTTGTGACCAGGGCTCCGATTCTGGTTTCCCGCCGCGCGGTGACCCTCCCTTCCTTCTGGTTCCAGCCGATTTTTTCCGAAGTGCTTTCCAGGGCCCCGAGGTCGGCCGGATTCACCGCGCAGGCCAGGAAAATCCGGCCCGTGGATCCCGGGCCGCCCGCGGAAAGGTCGGCGCACACTATCCAGGGCTCTGCCGAGAGGGGGTCCTGGATGTCCATCCATGCCTTTTCCCCGTTCCGGGCCAGCAGATATTCTCCGGCGGCGCCCCCGTTCTGGCGCGCGATGCGCTCGGGGAAGGCCATGGCCAGCAGATATCCGGCTTCTTCGGGGTCCGGATTATGGCCGTCCGGCTCCGCATGGATTATTCTCATATACTGTCCCGCTATCTGCAGTATTCTGCCCATGGTCCCGGAGGCCTGCCTTCCGGAGTTTCTGGCCGAACGCAGGGCGGATAGGCGCAGGGTGAAGTCGCAGCCGGCCCCGGAGGCGGCCAGCGGGTCTTTTTCTTCCAGCAGCGCGGCCGCGTCGCAGCCCAGGGCCCCGAGCCCTTTCTCCTTGGCCGTCAGCAGCATATGGGCGATTCTCGGATGGCAGGGGAGCGAGAGCATGGCCCTTCCGTGAGGGGTGAGCTTCCCGTCCTGCAACACCGCTCCTATCGTCCTGAGCAGGGCGGCGGCGTCCGCCACGGAGCGTGCGGGCGGGGGAGTGAGCCATTCCATAGACCCGAAGTCTCCGGCCCCGGCTCCCGCCGCTTCCAGCATGCAGGCCGTGAGGTCTCCCTCCATGATTTCGGGGATGCGGAACTGCGGCATGGACCTGAATGTGGCCTGGGTGTAGAGTCTGTGGCATATGCCCTCGCGGGTTCTTCCGGCGCGGCCCGCCCTCTGCACGGCCATGTCCGCCGAAATCCTCACCGTCTCCAGGTGCCCGAGGGCTCCGCCGGCCCCCTTATAGACCATTTTCCTGCAGTAGCCGGCGTCCACGACTGCGGTCACTCCGTCTATGGTCAGAGATGTCTCCGCGACCGGTGTGGACAGAATAACCTTGCGCCTGCCTTCGCGCGAGGGCGCCACGGCCTTCCGCTGCTCTGCCGGCGACAGCATTCCGTAGAGCGGGAACACGTCCACATTCTCGCCGAGCGAGCTTCCCAGCATGGCGGTGCATTTCCTGATGTCGGCCTCGCCGGGGAGGAAGGCCAGGATGTCGCCGCAGGTCTCCCGCGAGCGGAAAATCCCGTGGATTCCGCTGCACACCGCCTCCGGGACTCCTTCTGGCGAAATATCTGTCTTTGAATAGGATACCTCCACGGGGAACATCCTTCCCGGGGATTCCACCTTTCCCGCACCCAGCGCATCGGCCACAGCCCCGTCCAGGGTGGCGGACATTATGACCAGCGCCAGGTCGGGCCTCAGGATGGCTCTTGCCTCCCTGACCAGGGCCAGGGAGAAGTCGGCGGACAGGCTCCGCTCGTGGAATTCGTCGAAGATTATGGCCGAGATGCCTTCCATGGTGGGGTCTGCGCAGATCATCCTCTCCGCGATGCCCTCGGTGACCACTTCCAGCACTGTCCTGCCGGACACTCTGCTCTCGAAGCGGGTTCTGTAGCCGACCCTTTCGCCGGCTTTTTCGCCCAGCAGGGCCGCGGCGCGCTCCGCCACATGGACGGCGGCCAGCCGCCTGGGCTCGGTCATGATTATGCGTCCCCGGGCGCCGAAGGTCTCCAGCAGCGCCAGCGGAAGCAGGGTGGATTTTCCGGCTCCCGGCTCTGCGGACACCACTGCGGCCCCGGATTTCTCAAGCGTCTCCAGAAGCTTCTGTCCCAGCCCATAGGCGGGCAGGGCGGACGCCATGGCGGTGTCGAGCGAGGCGGGGTAGGGACGTATGGGAGCGGGGTTCATGGGCATGGCTCGGGAAATTCCGCGCAATGTATGAAAAATTTCCGAAGAGCCCCGCCGCCGCGGCCTGCGAGTGGGATTTTTTTGTTAGATTAGCGTAATATTATTCAAAATATTTTTTGAGATGGCAAACGCTTTAGATGAACTGACCGGGCCCGTGAACGACAACGGCCGCGACATCCATGTGATAGACAGACAGCTGCCCGTGAAAATCGGTGCAGGGTCGGTCATTTTCGAAATCGCGCTCTGGGTGACAATCCCTGCGCTGGTTCTGGCCTGTGTCGCCCTTCTCGGGGAGACCATTCCCAATCCGGAACTCGTCGCCCTGGTCGGCTGCGTGGCCGGCCTGCTTCCCGGCGTGATTTTCCTGTTCATGAAGATCCATGCGCGCAACTACTTTCAGCAGCTTGAGCAGCGCATCCAGGCAGAGGCCTCCAACATAGACAATTTCCTGGAGCAGCGCGTGCAGATTCTCCAGAATGTGGTGGGCATAGTCGAAAAGGCCATAGACCTGGACAAGGACGTGATGAAGGCCGTGGCCGCCCTCCGCGGAGGAAGCGTGAACGAGGCCAACAGAAACGAGGTCGGTAGCCAGGTGAATATGGCTTTCGGCCGCCTCTTCCCCCAGGTGGAGGCATACCCCGAGCTCAAGGCCCACAACGCCATAGCCGACGCCATGCAGCAGAACAGCTATCTCCAGAAGGAAATCACCGCCGCCCGCACTGTCTATAACAGCCGCGTGACCCAGTGGAACACGGACATCTTCGCATGGCCCACCAAGATGATAGTGGCCGCGCGCCAGGGCTATACCACCCGCATCCCCTACACCGCTTCCGCGGAGGTCCGCGAGATGGCCAGGGCCAAATTCTTCTAGCGGCATCCGTCCATGTCGGAGGATATCTACGACCCGCTCGATGACTATGTCTCCATCTACCGCGACAAGTTCTCTCAGGTAGCCGAAAGCACTTTCGCCGAAATGGCGGAAGAGGCCAAGGTCGATGTCGGGGCCAATAAGGCCACCTGCAAGAAGCTTTATGCCGCGGAGCGTGAGCTGTCGTCCCTGGAGAAGCGCCTCAGAGGCTGGAAAGCCTGGCGCGTCTTTCTGTGGGTCGTCCTTGCC
>CAVIVH010000013.1:3396-5598 GCA_963646185.1 bacterium
CAATGAAGAGCCGGTCTGGACGGCCGGTCTCGGCGCAGGCGCCCTGGCCGCGGGCGTGTATATGTGGCTTCGGGTCCGCCCGAAAATCCGCACTCTGGAGTCGGAGCGCGACAGTCTGTCCGCCACCGCCGCGAAGCTCAAGGAGGAAGCATGGGCTCAGATGGAACCGCTCAACTGCCTGTATGACTGGGATGTCCTCACCCGCATGATGAGCCGCACGGTGCCTCGCCTGGAGTTCGACCCCTATTTCACCACCCAGAGGCTGGCCGACCTGGAGAAGAGCTATGGCTGGGACGGAAGCTTCAACGCGGAGCGCTCCGTCCTCTATTCCATTTCCGGTCTCATCAGCGGCAATCCCTTCGTGATATGCCGCACCAAGAAGATGGAAATGGGCACCAAGACCTATTACGGCCACAAGACCATCCACTGGACCACCACCGAGCGGGGCTCCGACGGCAAGTTCCATACCTGCCACCATTCCCAGACCCTCACCGCCACCGTCGATGCACCCTATCCCGAATATTTCGAGAAGACGCGCCTGATCTATGGCAACACGGCGGCGCCGGACCTCGTGTTCCACCGCAGCTGCAGCGGGCTGGCCGGAAGCGAAGGCTCGTGGGCTTTCAGGCGGAAAAGGCGCTCGCTGCGCAGGAAGGCGCGCAATCTCCAGAAGGCGGACTATGCGATGATGTCCAACGAGGAGTTCGAGGTGGCCTTTGACACCAGCGACCGCAACGACAATCAGCAGCTGGCCCTGCTGTTCACCCCTCTGGCCCAGCAGAGCATGCTCAAGCTGCTGAGGGACCGCACGGTGGGCTTCGGCGACGACTTCGATTTCGACAAGGAGCGGATGATCAATGTGGTGCGCTCCGGGCATATGCAGGACATAGTCCTGGACCTGGATCCGGACCGTTTCCGCAGTTTCGATTTCGCAAAGGCGAAGGAGAATTTCGTTTCGGTCAATGCCGGCTATTTCAAGGCCATATATTTCAATTTCGCGCCGCTTCTGTGCGTGCCGCTCTATCAGCAGACCCGCTCATGTCAGGACATATACGGCAGGGAGATGCCCATGCACAGCTCGTTCTGGGAGCATGAGGCCCTGGCCAATTTCTGGGGCGCCGGCCGTTTTATGGCCCCCGACTGCGTGACCGACTGCATACTCAAGACTGAGGAGGAAGACGGCGGCGCCGGGCAGCAGTCCATCCGGGTCTATGCCCATGGCTACCGTTCGGAGCAGCGTCTGACTTATGTCGGAGTGTGGGGCGGGGACGGCAGAAGGCACGAGGTCCCGGTCTGTTGGGATGAGTATCTGCCAGTTACGGGCAGCGGAAGCATGCGCATCCATGAGGACAACACCGCGGAGGCGGAGAACGCAACCTGCCGCCAGAGGATTGACCATATCGCCGATGTCCTCGGCGAGACCGGAATGGCGAAATACCGCAAGCATATAGCTTCAGAGGCCTGACGGGCGGATTCTGCGGCTCAGCCCGAAGCCCGGTTCCATGCTCAGTCTGGCACTCAGCCTTCTGCCCGGTCCGATGCCGATGCTGATGCCGGCTTCCGGCCCGGTGCGGCTCAGCCTTCCAGCTGCGCTTTCATTTCTGATGGCGTGAGGCCCGTGAAGCGCTTGAACTGCCTGCAGAAATTGGGCACGTCGCGGAAGCTGACCATGGCGGCGAGCTCCGAGACCGCGACCTTCTCCCTCTCCCTGAGAATCTTCTCCGCGAGGGCTATGCGTTTCCTTATCTTCCATGAGCGGAAATCCTCGGCCAGAACTATCTGGAACCAGTTTTTCACGCTCTGCCGGCTCTCCTTGATTCCGTCGGCCAGCTCCTCCAGCGAGAAGTCCTTCCATAGATATGAATTCCTGCCGGAGCATCTCTCCTCGCACCAGCGCTCGGCCTTGGCCCCGAGCAGGTCATAATCGACGGCCTTCGCCGACACCGGGTCCCCGTCCATAATCCAGCCCCTGGACGTCGTGCCCAGCAGCAGAAGCTCCCAGTGATAGGGGAGCCGCACCGCGCGGAATGCGCCGGATACTTTGTTGCGCAGTCTGGTCAGATCCATGGCCGGAAAGTGGTTACAGGACTGAAATATATATAGAATTTGCTAAATTTGCAATCCGTCCCGCCGACGGGGTGCCGTGCCGGAGGGAATGAAATAGAAATCAAATCTGCTTCAAAAATAGACGGAAATGTTTGA
>CAVIVH010000013.1:5608-14204 GCA_963646185.1 bacterium
ACTCGAGAGGTCGTTCAAGATCCTCAAGGGCGAGGGAAAAATCACGGAGATAAATGTCGCCGAAACTGTAAAGGACATCAGGAAGGCCCTTCTGGACGCCGATGTCAGCTACAAGGTGGCCAAGGAGTTCTGTGACAAGGTGAAGGAAAAGGCCATGGGCCAGGATGTGCTGACGGCAGTCAAGCCTCAGCAGATGATGGTCAAGATCGTCCACGACGAGCTTGCCTCTTTCATGGGCGGCGATTCTCAGGAGGTCAATGTGAAGGGTAATCCGGGAGTGGTTCTCGTGGCCGGTCTGAACGGTTCCGGTAAGACCACTTTCTCGGCCAAGCTCGCCCTCCATCTGAAGAGCAAGAAGGGAATGCAGGTGCTGCTTGCGGCCTGCGACACCTTCCGTCCTGCCGCAATCGACCAGCTCAAGGTGCTCGGAGAGCAGATTTCGGTTCCGGTCTATACCGAGGAAGGGGAGAAGGACCCGGTGAAGATCGCCGGGAACGCCATAAAGAAAGCCAAGTCCGAGGGCTATTCGGTCGTGATCGTGGACACCGCCGGTCGTCTGGCCGTGGACCAGCAGCTGATGGACGAAATCGCCACCCTGCATCAGGCTGTCAAGCCCACCGAGACTCTGTTCGTGGTGGATGCCATGACCGGACAGGATGCGGTGGAGACCGCCAAGGCCTTCAATGACAGGCTGGACTTCGACGGAGTGGTGCTCACCAAGATGGACGGTGACACCAGGGGCGGTGCCGCCCTTTCGATCAAGGCCGTCGTGGGCAAGCCGATCAAGTTCGTGTCCGTGGGCGAGAAGATGGAGGCGCTCGATGTATTCCATCCTTCCCGTATCGCCGACAGGATTCTGGGAATGGGCGATGTGGTCACCCTCGTGGAGAAGGCTCAGGAGCAGTTTGACGAGAAGCAGGCCCGCGAGCTGAAGAAGAAGATAGCCAAGGACCAGTTCTCGATGATGGACTTCTATAATCAGATCCAGCAGATCAAGAAGATGGGCAACATCAAGGATCTGGCTTCGATGATTCCGGGCGTGGGCAAGGCCATAAAGGATGTGGACATAGACAATGACGCCTTCAAGAGCGTCGAGGCCATAATCATGTCGATGACTCCCTATGAGAGGGATCATCCTGAGGTCATGAACGGCAGCCGCAGGAAGAGGGTGGCCGAGGGCTCCGGCACCAGCCTGCCTGAGGTGAACAGGCTTCTGAAGCAGTTCGAGAGCAGCCGCAAGCTCATGAAGACGGCCATGACCGGCAATCTCATGCAGAAGATGCGCGGCATGCGCCGATAACAGCCGGACGCGGAAAGCCAGCTGATACAGAAAGGATGACCAAACACTTTTTTGGTCATCCTTTTTTCGTTGCAACAGATGGTTGCGCCGGATTACCGGAATAGGAGATTCATGTCCTTTTCTATGGCTTTCCCGGCGTAGGGCGAAGGGGTGAACTCCCAGTGACCGAGAGCGGGATTGCCGTCTATGACGGCAGGATCTATGACCCCGTTCTTCTGGAGATAGTCATAAATCATCTCCCTGTACTCGGGAAGGCGGGCGCTTATCCTCTCGGACGAGCTGGCCACTCCGGCTCCCTTCTCCAGGATGTTGCCGCCGCCGCTGGCCCTGTATGATGTCATGGCCACGCTATACTCACTGTCTTCGTCAAACGGGGTGCCGTCAGCCATAGAGGCAATCGTGACCCTCTCTCCGAAAGGCTTCGTCACATCCACGCTATAATTTATTCCCGCAGCCGAGTCAAAATTATAAGAAGCCCTCTCAAAGGACCACTTCTTCTGGCCATAGCGCGCGTCCCCGCTCTCGCGTATCCTGAGCACATGCCCCTGCGACCTGCCCTCCGCGACAGCCTTCACATCCTCCGCAGTGCGGATCCATCCGTCATAGGAATACTCCAGATAGCCCTTCAGCTCCCTGCCGCTCAGCTTCAGCACAAACATCTGATTCTCATAAGGATATATCGTGAACAGGTCATTATAGACCAGCGTGCCGGCAGTCACTGTGCCATTGAAGGTCAGCGGAGCGGCTATCGAAACCTCCGCATGCTCCAGCCCGATGGTGTGGATAAAGTTCATATAAGTGCACATCCCCCTGTAGGCCTCCCTGGTGACCAGGTCCCCCTTGAGATCTCCCACATTCCTGAGAGTAAAGGCCCTCACTGCGCCGAAGTCCTTGCTGAAAGCCTCCCGCATCTTCGCGTCGGCCTTTTCGGCCCGGACCGGAATAAGCGACGTCCCCACGCTGTCCACTTCGGCCTTGCCGTCCCTGACGGAGACCTTAAGCACCGCATGGCCCACATTGCGCGAATGGCTGCCGCTGTTCATGATGCCCAGACCGTCTCTGCTGTCGGCGAGCGGCCTGTGGTCATGCGCATAGACGATGAGGTCCACTCCGGTCAGCGACTCATACAGGTCCATGGACTGGCTTTCCAGAACGGTCCCGTCGCCGTTGCCGGCTCCCGAATGGACCGCGACCATGGTCACGTCGGGCCTGACCTTGGCCTTGAGGCTGTCCACATCGTGCTGCACCAGCGGCAGCAGCGACTCGAAGGTCATTCCGCTCCAGAGACTTTCGTCAAGCCATGCCTTCATGTTGGGATTGGTATATCCCAGCAGCAGCACCTTCAGGCCGGCCTTCTTGAACACGGCATAGCCCGGAAAATAAGGCTTGCCGCTGTCGTTCCTGACGGCATTTCCGGCCAGGAAAGGGATGCCGGCGGCCTTCAGGTCGGAGGTGACCCTGTCATAGACATTATGCCCGGTCTCTATGTCATGGTTGCCCACCACCACCGCGTCATATTTCATATAGGCGCAGAGCCTGGGGAAAAGATGGGGCGTGACGGTGTCCACATAGTTATAGTAGTAGGCGGCGTTGTCGCCCTGCAGACAGTCTCCCACATCCACCAGCAGCACATTCCCGGCGCCGTCGGCGTTCCGCACGCTGTCTATGTAATGGTTGCAGGCGAAGAGGGATTTCTTTATCCCGTCGCCGACATATGTGGAGTCGAACCAGGACCCGTGCACGTCATTGGTCGTGAGCACGTGCAGGGTATATTCTCCGTCGGCCGGGCCTCTCTGGCATGCGGCTGCCGTCAGGCCTATGGCCATGGCGAGAAGGAAGTGTCTTGTTTTCATGATGATGAGTATGTTGTTCCAAGGCTGCGAATTTAGTGTTTTTATGTCACCCTTAAGCAAAAAGTGGCTAAATTCGGCTCCGGACAGTTACTGGAAACATATGCTGAAATTACAGACTCCCGTGGACGCGGGGACAAGCGGCGTCGGAGTGTCATATTCGGACCGCATTCTGGTGGTGGGCAGCTGCTTTGCCGACAACATGGGCTCCAGGATGCTCAATGCCGGCTTTGGCGCCGTGGTCAATCCCTTCGGCACCCTCTACAATCCGGTGTCGGTGTGCAATTCGCTGCGGCGGCTCGGCTCCGGGATTCCATTCTCGGAGGATGACTGCGTGGAGATGGGGGCGGGGAGCGGCCTGGTCTGCTCGTTCAGCCACCACACCTCGTTTGCGCGCGCCGCGGCCGCCGATTTCCTGGCCGCCGCCAACGGCTCTCTTGCCGCCGCGTCGGAGTTCTTCAAGACCGCCGACAGGGTGCTGGTGACGCTCGGCACCGCCTGGTGCTACAGGTATGCGGCTACCGGCGAGACCGTGGCCAACTGCCTGAAAAGGCCGGAAGGGGAGTTCGTCCGATACCGGCTGTCGGTGGACGAGGTGGCGGCGCTGCTGTCGAGGACCCTGGCGGCCTTTCCGGACAAGAAGTTCATATTCACGGTGAGCCCCATCCGGCACATGAAGGACACTGCCCACGGCAACAGCCTCAGCAAAAGCATACTGCTGCTGGCGGTGGACAGGGTCTGCGCCATGTTTCCGGACCGCGCCGAGTATTTCCCGGCCTATGAGATTGTGCTGGACGAGCTTCGCGACTATCGTTTCTATGCCGACGATATGGTTCATCCTTCGTCACTTGCGGTGGATTACCTGTGGGAAAGGTTTATGCAGTTTGCGCTGCCGGCCCGCGAGCGTGAAACTCTGCTTGCCCGCGAACGGGAATACCGCAGGTCTCAGCACCGGCCGTTGCATTAGGCCTATGGCCGGCATCAAGCCCTTCTCAGAACCTCGAATATTAGGCCTATGGCCGGGGCCATGTTGTGCGGGCATTGACTTTGCTGAATTGCAGATAACGGCGGCGTTTAACCGGATTGCCGGCATCAAGCCTTTCTGCGAGCCCCGAATCGGGTCTTAGGCCGGAGCGGAGTTACCGACCGGCGAAGGCTTCGAGGCCGCTGTTGAGGAATCTGACAAAGCCGTCCACGTCCAGGCTGTAGCCTCTGACGGGCACCATCATCTCGCCGTCGGAGTCGAGCAGGATGTAGTTGGGCTGGGCATTCACCCCGAAACGGGTGCGGGCTATATAAGAGTTCTTTCGGCCCAAGTCCTTGTATGTTTTTCCGTTGTCATCGGTTACATAATCCTCCGCTTCAAGTTTCGTCTTATCGTCCACATAGAGCGCCACGATGATGTACCTGTCCCTGAGAATCTCCAGCACGGCCGGATCGCTCCACACCCTCTGCTCCATTTCGCGGCAGTTCACGCAGCCATGTCCCGTCACGTCCACGAATACCGGTTTTCCCTCCTTTTTCGAGGCCTCAAGGCCCTCCTCAAGGGTGAAATAGCCCGAGAGCCCGAGCGGCAGAGAGAGGCCATATCCGTTGCCTGCAGGCGCAGAGGCGCCGTTGTCCGCCGCGGGTGCCGAATGCCCGTCAGAATGGCTGTAAACCACGAAATCCTGCGTTTCCAGCGGGGGCAGATAGCCCGACAGGGCCTTGAGCGGGGCGCCCCACATTCCGGGTATCAGATACACCACAAAGGAGAATACGGCTATGGACAGGGCCAGGCGGGTCACCGTGAGGGGTTTCTCCCCGGGGTCGTCGTTTTTGAACCTTATCTTGCCGAGCAGATACAGCCCGAGCAGCGAGAAGGTCACTATCCATATGGCCAGATACACTTCGCGGTCCAGCAGGCCCCAGTGATAGGTCTGGTCGGCGGTGCTCAGGAACTTGAAGCCGAGGGCCACCTCGATGAATCCCAGCACCACCTTGACCGAATTCAGCCAGCTTCCGCTCTTCATCTTCTTCAGGAAGGACGGGAACAGGGCCAGCAGGGTGAAGGGCAGGGCGAAGGCCACCGAGAAGGCCAGCATGGTCACCATGGGGGTCCAGAACTCGCCTTGAGTGGACTTTATCAGCACTGAACCCACTATGGGGCCGGTGCATGAGAACGAGACCAGGACCAGGGTCAGGGCCATGAAGAATACTCCGCCGAGCCCGGCGCGTCCGGTCTGTCTGTCGCTCTTGTTGACTATGGAGGAGGGAAGCGTGATCTCAAAGGCTCCGAAGAACGATGCCGCGAACAGCATGAAGATCACGAAGAACACGATGTTTGGCAGCCAGTGGGTGGCCAGCCAGTTGAAGATGTCGGCCGTCACCGCCTCTCCGCCGATTATCCGGGTCAGCAGGATTATCACCGAGATGGGGACCGTGTAGAGCAGGACGATCGAGAGGCCATAGAACGCGGCCTTAAGTCTGCCGGCGGCCGCGGAGCCCGAACTTTTCATGAAAAACGACACCGTCATGGGCACCATCGGGAACACGCAGGGGGTCAGAAGCATCGCGAAACCCCACAGGACGGCCTCCAGAAGCAGCGACCACAGAGAATTGCCGATTTGAGAGTCATCGCTTTCATTTTCAGCAGGGGAAACAACGGCGTTCTGCGCGGAAACATTTTTGTTAACCGCCTTTTCGAGGGAAATTTCGATGTCTTTGTCCACCATCGTGCACATTCCTTCGCGGCAGACCATGCAGGTTATGTAGCCTTTGACGTCGGCGCTGCCGGAGGTCAGGCGGACCTTCTGGCGGAAGCGCGCGTTGCGCTCGAATATGAGGTTTTCCCCGTTGTCGGCGGGGGTGTCGATGTCCTCCAGGGTGCCGACGGGCTCATAGCCCGCAATGTCCTCGAACTCGAAGCAGGTTGGGGATGTGCTGTCGGCCGCGCTGTAGATGTGCCAGCCGGGGAGTATGTCGGCCGTGAATGTCAGCTCGAACAGCCCGTCGCCGGTCTCTTCCTGCGAGACGGTCCAGCTCACGGTCCTGTCGGGACTCTGAGCCAAAACGGCAACGCTCATGATGAGCGCCGCCGTTGCAGTGATGAATCTCTTGAAAATACCCATAGGTATCGGATTTGCCCGGCATTTGCCCGCCGGAGGGTTATTACTTCGCGTATGCTACGGACCTTGTCTCGCGGATTACGGTGATCTTCACCTGTCCGGGATAGGTCATCTCGTTCTGGATCTTCTGCGCGATGTCGGTGGAGATGGTTGCGGCCTGGTCGTCACTGACATCCTCCGCGGAGACTATCACCCTGAGCTCCCTTCCGGCCTGGATGGCATAGCTCTTGGTCACTCCCGGATAGGAAGCGGCAAGGTCCTCCATGCCCTTGAGGCGCTTGATATAGCTCTCGATCACCTCGCGGCGGGCACCGGGACGCGCTCCCGAGATGGCGTCGCCGACCATGACTAGGGGAGCGATGTCGGAAGTCATCTCGATTTCCTCGTGGTGGGCTCCGATGGCGTTGCAGATCTCCGGCCTCTCCTTATATTGCTCCGCGAGCTTCATGCCCAGCAGGGCGTGGGGGAGTTCGGGTTCGTTCTCGGACACCTTTCCGATGTCATGCAGCAGTCCGGCGCGCTTGGCCAGCTTCACGTTCAGACCCAGCTCTGCGGCCATTATCGCGCATATGTTGGCCACCTCTCTCGAGTGGTGCAGCAGGTTCTGGCCATAGGAGGAACGGTATTTCATGCGTCCTATCAGCTTCACCAGCTCTATGTTCATGCCGTGTATGCCCAGGTCCACGCAGGTCCTCTTTCCGGTCTCAAGTATTTCGTCCTCAAGCTGTTTGCGCACCTTGGCCACGATTTCCTCGATTCTTGCGGGATGGATTCTTCCGTCCACTACCAGCTGGTGCAGGGCGAGTCTCGCGACCTCTCTCCTCACTGGGTCGAAGGCCGAAAGGAAGATGGCGTCGGGGGTGTCGTCCACCACGATCTCGACTCCGGTGGCGGCCTCCAGGGCCCTGATGTTGCGGCCCTCGCGGCCGATTATGCGGCCTTTGATCTCGTCGTTCTCGATGGGGAAGGTGGTGACTGCGTTCTCGATGGCCGTTTCAGTGGCAGTGCGCTGTATCGTGGTGATTACTATGCGCTTGGCCTCCTTGGCGGCGTTCATCCTGGCGTCGTCCATGGTGTCGTTGATATAGGCCTGGGCCTCTGTGCGGGCCTCTGCCTTCATGTTCTCCATCAGGATGTTCTTGGCTTCGGCCGCGGACATGCCGGCGATGTTCTCGATCTGCTTGTTGGCCTCGGCCCTGAGCCTGTCATATTCCTCGGACTTCTTCTCCAGGCTGGCCTTCATGGCGTTCAGGCTGTTCCTGGTATTGTCCGCGTCGCGGAGCTTCTTCTGCAGGTTGTCGTTCTGCTGGTTGAGGGTGTTTTCCTTCTGCTTGAGCCTGATTTCGGCGTCTTTCAGCTGGTTGTTCTTCTCGGTGACCTGGCGGTCGTGCTCGGTCTTGAGCTGGAGATATTTTTCCTTGGCCTGCAGAATCTTTTCCTGCTTGATGTTTTCCGCCTCAAGCTCGGCCTTCACGATTATCTGCTCCTTCTGCCCCTTGAGGACGATTTTCCTCACGAGGAAGTAGATGGAGAGGGACACTGCGGCGCCGACCGCGATGCCTATGAGTAACCAAATTATCATAACTAGTCTATCAAAGTTTAAGTTTATGTGTCTATATATAAAAAACAGACCGTCAGCTATTTGCAAGCTTACGATCTGTTTTGTTCAAGAAGCCGCCGACCGTGTTGACAGAAAAATCTATATTTCAAGATTTGGGCTCAGTCCCGGTTCAGGTATCCACCGTTTTCCTTGCGGAAAATCCCTAAAAAAGGTCACCTTGGCCCGCCATCTCCGGCGCTAGTCACCCGGTTCATAAAGAACGTGTTGTTTTCAGCTCCCGGGTCAACGGCTGTTTTTTTCCATATCCTCAATGTAGGCTTTCATCTCGTCCCCGAGCGTCGCGGCTTCGCTTTTCACTGCGTTGAGCCTGCGCTGGAGGGTTATGTTGCCGATGCTTTCGTTGAGGGCTACAAACGACAGGAGGTCTGCGATGTTTCTCCCCGGATATTTGGCAAGATATGCCGAAATCTTCCGGTTTATCTCCGTTGCGGCCTGTCTTATGTTCTCTTCGTCCTCCGCGGTGGGGGCGTTCATCACATATTCCCGTTCCGCAATCCTTATTGTGATTTTCTGGCCCATAGTCACTTCTCCAATAAGGCGATGCATCTGTCCATTTCCCTGATCAGACCCTCGATCTTCTCCCTTGCGGGACCCTTGTCCCCGGAGGAGGCCTCAAAAGCTTCGGTCAGACGATGATTGTCCACTTGTCTTTCCAGATCAATAATCCGCTTTCGCAAGTCTTCGTTTTCCCGCCTCGACCGCTCCAGCTCCGAGTCAG
>CAVIVH010000014.1:0-11662 GCA_963646185.1 bacterium
ACGATAAGGGATTACACTCCCGGAGTGATGGCGGACCGCATCCGGATCGGGAGCCAGATGGACACCACCCTGGCCCTCACCATAGAGGATTTCCACAGGCGCAAGTCCACGGTGGAGACTCTGCCGTTCAGCCAGTTGCGTCAGCTCATCCAGACTCAGAGGATGAGGGGCGACGCCAACATCCAGTATTCCCAGATCGAGGAGCATCAGCGTTTCGCGCTGCCGTTCTCGGCGTTCATACTCACAATCATGGGCGTGGCGCTGTCGTCGAAGAAGAAAAGGGGCGGCATAGGATGGAATCTCGGAGTGGGCATAGCCCTGAGCTTCATATACATACTCTTCATGCGCTTCAGCCAGATGTTTGTCTATTCGGGCTCACTTCCGCCGGGAATCGCGATCTGGCTGCCGAACCTGGTGTTCGCCGTCATAGCCGGAGTGTTGTATAAGATTGCGCCCAAGTAGCGCGGAGGGCTTCCGGCAGGAGGCACCATCTCTGAAGACAAGGTCCCGAAAATCAACAGGATATGAAAGTGGAAATCATAAACAAGTCGCCCTGGCCGCTTCCGGCCTATGAAACGGAGCTTTCGGCCGGCATGGATGTCAGGGCCTGCATAGACGAGAAGATCACCCTGAAGCCGCTGGAGCGGGTCATGGTGCCGACGGGTCTGTATATGGCCCTTCCCGCTGGCTATGAGTGCCAGGTGCGTCCCCGCAGCGGACTGGCCGCCAAGCACGGAATCACTGTGCTGAACGCTCCCGGAACCATAGACGCGGACTATCGTGGCGAAATCTAGGTGATTCTGGTCAATCTTTCGCAGGAGCCGTTTGAAATCGGGCCGGGCGAGAGAATCGCGCAGCTGGTCGTCGCCGCCCACGAGAGGGTGGAATGGGTCCCGGCCGAGACGCTTTCCTCCACTGCGAGGGGCGAGGGCGGGTTCGGCAGCACCGGCAGGTAATCCGTTCAGGCATATGGATATGGAAAAACTTTACGGCCTTTTTCTGAGGGCCGGCTCTGTGGCTACCGACAGCCGCAGAATCAGGGGCGGGGAGATGTTTTTCGCCCTTAAGGGTGAGAATTTCGACGGAAACGCTTATGCGCTTAAGGCTCTCGGAGCCGGAGCTTCGTGCGCCGTTGTGGACGAGGGTTCGGAATATGCTGGGGCGGATCCGCGCATCGTGGCCGTGCCGGACACGCTGGAGGCGCTCCAGAGGCTGGCCGCATGGCACAGGGAGCATCTGGCGCCTGGCGGAAAGCGTCTTCCGGTCATAGGCCTCACCGGCACCAACGGCAAGACGACTACCAAGAATCTGCTGCGGGCGGTGCTGGCCAGAAAGTACAGGGTCGGAGCCACCGAAGGCAATTTCAACAATGACGTCGGAGTGCCTCTGACCGTGCTCGGCTTCGGCCCGGACACGGAAATCGCCGTGGTGGAGATGGGGGCGAACCATCCGGACGACATCGCCAGGCTGGTGAGAGTCTCGGAGCCGGATTTCGGGCTTATAACAAATGTGGGGAAGGCCCATCTGCAGGGCTTCGGCTCTTTTGAGGGGGTCAAGGCAGCAAAGGGTCAGCTCTATGACTGGATTCATGCGCACGGGGGCACGGCTTTCGTCAATGCCGGCGACCCGGATCTTTCGGGCATGGCAGCCGCCAGGCAGGGCATGAAGATAGAGGCCTATGGCATGGCGGAATGCGGGGCGGTCCTCGAGCCTTCCGATGCGGAGCATCCTTATCTTCGTCTGCGCATCGGCGATAAGGTGCTGTCAACCAATCTGGTGGGTGCGTATAATGCGGCCAATGCGCTGGCGGCCGTCGCGGTGGGAAAGTATTTCGGAGTGCCGGAGGAGGACGCCTTCGCCGCCATTTCAGAGTTCGTGCCGGACAATAACCGCTCGCAGCTGATGAGGACGGGCCGCAATGTGCTGATAGTGGACGCCTATAATGCCAATCCTTCGAGCATGGCCGCCGCTCTGGAGAATTTCGGATCTATGGAAGGGGCGCGCAAGGCCGTGCTTCTCGGGGATATGCGTGAGCTGGGGGCGGACTCCCGCGCCGAGCATGTCCGTGTGATAGAGAAGGTTAAGCGCATGAAGCCGGAGGTGGTGTGCCTGGTCGGCGAGGAGTTCCGGCTTGCCGCGCAGGAGGCGGGGCTGCCTGAGGGCGCGCGGCTTTTCGCCGACAGCGCCAGCCTTGCCGAGGCCCTGAAGGCCAGCCCGCTCAGCGGCTGCCTGGTCCTTGTCAAAGGCTCCCGCGGCATCCAGATGGAAAAAGCCATCCCAGAGCTGTAGCCTTCGTCTGCGGCGTGTGTTTTCAAGCTCGTCTGCTGCTCTCCTCCGGCGACCTTAGAGTGGCGGTCTGAGAACCGCCTTCCTAAACCATTCGCGAAGGGTTTTAGAGGAGACAGCAGCCGAAGCTCCGATGATTAAGAAACAGAATAGGCTGACCGGGAATCCGGTCAGCCTATTGCATAAGTATTTCTCAGACAGGTTATTCTGAGAAGAGGGCGGTGGAGAGATAACGCTCGCCGGTGTCGGGCAGGAGCACGACGACGGTCTTGCCGGCATTCTCCTCCCTGGCGGCCAGCTCAAGCGCGGCCTTGAGAGCGGCGCCCGAAGAAATGCCCACCAGAATGCCCTCGCTGCGGGCGATATTCCTGCTGGCCGAGAAAGCGTCCTCATTGGAAACCGTAATCACCTGGTCCACAACCTCTGCGTTATAGGTCTTGGGCACGAAACCCGCGCCTATGCCCTGAATCTTGTGCCCGCCGGGCTTTCCGCCCGAAAGAACCGGGCTCGAAGCCGGCTCCACGGCATAGACCTTCACCGAAGGCTTATGCTCCTTGAGCCTCTTGCCCACGCCCGACACGGTGCCGCCCGTGCCCACTCCGGCCACGAAGATGTCCACCTCGCCGTCGGTGTCCTTCCATATCTCCTCGCCCGTGGTATTGTAATGGATTTCCGGATTGGCCGGATTCTCAAACTGCTGGAGAATCACCGAGCCGGGAATCTCATCCCTCAGCGCATTGGCCTTCGCGATGGCTCCCTTCATGCCCTCGGCGCCCGGGGTCAGCACCACGCTGGCGCCATAGGCCTTGACCAGATTCCTGCGCTCTATGCTCATGGTCTCGGGCATGGTCAGTATGAGATGGTAGCCCTTCACGGCCGACACCAGTGCCAGCCCCACTCCGGTGTTGCCCGACGTGGGCTCTATTATGGTGGCTCCGCTCTTGAGCACGCCGCTCTTCTCGGCAGCCTCCACCATCGCGGCGGCTATCCTGTCCTTGGCGCTTCCGGCCGGATTGAAAGATTCAAGCTTGACGATTACCCTTGCCTTGGCGCCGGTCTCCCTGGCCGTTGCTCCCAGTTCCACAAGCGGGGTGCTCCCGATGAGCCCCAGCACATTCTTTGCGATCTTTGACATGATTGGTTGAATTTAAAAGTTCCGTTTACACACAAAAAAAGAGCAGCCCGACCGGACTGCCCTTCAACTATATGTCATGCATCTTTCTATGCAAGGCACGATGTCGCTGCGACAGCCCGGAGGACCCTCGAACAACAACACATTGCCATATTGGAAAGATTGTACATTTCTTTTTCGCTTACGGGGTGCAAACATACAAAAATTTTCAGAATGCAGACAAAAACAAGTATTTTTGTTTCTAAATATTTTGGGTCATGGCCATAAACACCTGGGACAAACTGTCCATAAGCCTGTATGACGACATCGTCAGGGACAGCGAGTTCATCCCGCTCCAGAGCGAGGAAAGCATAGACATGAAGCAGCTCTCAGAGGCGCTCGACATATTCCGTTCCATCGTATTTACCGGCTATTTCCGCCAGGATCCGGTGACCTACCTCATATCCCGCTTCGCCGACATAATGGCGCGCCAGATATCCGTCGCCATCAAGGAAGAGGCCCACGCCAGCGGCGAGGAGACCCCCTGCGACTGCGAGGACCGCGGGATGTACGTGGCGGAAAAGCTTGTGCGTCAGCTTCCTGAGCTGAAAAGGGTGCTCGGGACCGACGTGAAGGCCGTCTTCGACGGAGACCCCGCCGCCAAGAGCTACAGAGAGGTGATCATATGCTATCCCTCCATGCTCGCCATCTCCAACTACCGTCTCGCGCACGCCATCCTGGAGTGCGGAGTGCCGCTCATCCCCCGCATAATCACCGAGCAGAGCCACTCCCGCACCGGAATCGACATCCATCCTGGAGCGGTGATAGGCGAATACTTCAGCATAGACCACGGCACAGGCGTGGTGATAGGGGAGACGACTATAATCGGGAGTCATGTCCGTCTGTATCAGGGTGTTACGCTCGGAGCGAAAGGCTTCCGCTATGACGGGCAGGGCCGGCCGCTCAACGAGCCCAGGCACCCGATACTGGAGGACAACGTCACCGTCTATTCCAACTCCTCCATACTCGGCCGCATAACCATAGGCCATGACAGCGTGATCGGCGGCAACGTCTGGCAGACCGTCTCGGTCGCTCCCGGCTCCAAGGTGCTTCAGGGCAGGGCCACGGTGTCTTTCGAAAACGGCGGCGGCATATAGTTTCACCACTCGCGAAAATCTGTTCCCATGTCAGGAATAACAATAAAAGACGCGACTCCGGCCGACGCCGGATTTATCGCCAGGACGGTGCTGTGCGCCATGGGCCTTGCCGGCTATGACGAGGACCATGCCTGCATCAGGGACTTCGAAGCGGTGTGCTCGCTTCCCGACACGCTCTATTCCTATAAGAACGCCAGAATCGCCTTCGACGGGGACGAGCCCGTGGGCTGCCTGGTCTCATATTCCGGCGACTTCTACAACGAGTTCCGGGACAGCACCTGGAGCAACCTGTTCACAGCCACCGGTTTCCATCTTCCTGAAGACATCGAGGCCGAGGCCGGTCCGGGCGAGTTCTATCTCGACTCACTCGCGGTGGTGCCCGAATACAGGGGCCACGAGATCGGCAAGCTACTCCTGTTGGACGGCATCGGGAAGGGCCGCCGGGAGGGATTCCGGGTCATAGGCCTGATCGTGGACAGCACTCACCCCCGGGTCCAGGCCTATTACGCCACGCTCGGCTTCGTGCCGGACGGCGAGATGATGTTCTTCGGCGAGCCATATACCCGCATGAGACTTAAAATCTGAAAAATATGAACTTTGTCGGAATCATAGTGGGAGCCGCAGTGTTCCTGATAATCGGAATCTGCCATCCCATAGTCATAAAGATGGAATATCACTGGGGAAAGTCCTCGTGGTGGGTTCTGGCCCTCGCCGGAGCCGTATTCGCCGCGGTGTCGCTCTTCCTCGAGGGCCCGCTCTGGCCCACGATTGCCGGCGCCGCCGCCTTCTCCTGCTTCTGGGGCATATATGAACTGATCGAGCAGGAGGAAAGGGTCCTCAAGGGCTGGTTCCCCATGAATCCGAAACGCGCAGCATATTATGAAAAGCGGAGAAACTGCCGGAAATGAGGCGGAGCTGCTTCTCGGGCGCCATGGGGTGAGGCCCACCGCCAACCGGATCTCCATAGTCCGCGCCCTGGCCGCCTCGTCCAGGCCCCTGTCCATGACCGAGCTGGAAGATCTGCTCAGCACCATAGACAAGTCCAGCATCTTCCGCACCCTGATGCTGTTCAGGGAGCGCCATCTTGTCCATGCCATCGAGGACGGTGGCGAGAACGTTCGCTACGAGATATGCCACAGCGGCGATGCCGACCCGCTCCATGACGATGACCGGCACTGCCATTTCTACTGCGAGCGCTGCCACAGGACCTTCTGCCTCGAAAAAATCCCCGTGCCGGAGGTTGTCCTGCCACGGGGATATGAGGCTCATTCTGCCAATTTCGTAATCAAGGGCGTCTGCCCGTCGTGCGGGAAAGCCGCCGACTGATTACTGCCTGCCGTATTTCTCTGCCTGTTCGCGAATCAGCTCCGCGTCGTCGAAATAGTTGATTTTCATTGCCTTGCGGACCTCTGAAAGGGTCTGGGCGGCGGTGTTCCTGGCCTTTTCGGTGCCCTTGCGGAGAATCTCATAGACTCCGGGGATGTCTTTCTCGAACTCCTTGCGGCGCACTCTCATGGGCTCCAGGAACTCGTTCAGTATCTTCTCCAGGAACTTCTTGCACTTCACGTCGCCGAGGCCGCCCCTGCGGTAGTGGTCCTTCATCTCGTCGAGCGAGGCATAGTCGGGCAGATAGAGGCCGAAATGCTCGGGACGGCAGAAGGCGTCCAGATAGGTGAACACCGCGTTGCCCTCCACATGGCCGGGGTCCGAGACATTGAGGTGCTGGGGGTCGGTGTACATGGAGAAGACCTTCTTGTGCACCTCGTCGGCCGGGTCGGAAAGATATATGCAGTTGCCCAGGGACTTGGACATCTTGGCCTTGCCGTCGGTGCCGGGCAGCCTGAGGCTGGCCTTGTTGCCGGGGAGCATGATCTGGGGCTCCACCAGGATGCCTTCGCCATAGACCGAGTTGAATTTGCGCACGATCTCCACCGTCTGCTCGAGCATGGGCTTCTGGTCCTCGCCCACGGGCACGGTCGTGGCCTTGAAGGCGGTGATGTCGGCGGCCTGCGAGATGGGGTAGGTGAAGAATCCCACGGGCATGCCCTTCTTGTGGTCGTCGGCCTCGGCGGGGTTCTCGTCGCCCTCCCTGTAGCCTCTCATCACCATTTCCGTCTTCACGGTGGGGTTCCTCTGCAGGCGGGCCACAGTCACGAGGTCCATGTAGTAGAACGAGAGCTCGGTGAGCTCGGGGATCTGGGTCTGTATGAACATGGTCACCTTCTCGGGGTTGTCCATGTTGTCGGTGAGGGCCTGGGCGTCGGCTATGAAGACGAACATGTCCTTGTAGTCGCCCTGGTTCTGGAGTTCGACCCTGGTTCTGAGCGAACCCACATAGTGGCCGATATGGAGCCTTCCGGTCGGACGGTCTCCGGTGAGTATGATCTTGTCTGACATTTTCGTTAGGGTTTTTACAGACCGCTAATGTAGCAATTTTTTCAGACACGGGGCGCGCCGTCGCCATAGACATGCAGCTTAACTGATTCTTAACATTTTTGACATGGAAATGTGCGAGATTATTGCCAACTTGCGGGACTATAAAGATTGAATCAATTTAGACAGATTCCGGATATGATGCCTGACAAGAAACCCTCCATCCTGGTTGTGGACGATGAACCCGATCTCTGCGACATCCTGCGTTTCAACCTGCGTACCGAAGGGTATGAGGTCACCGTGGCCTATTCGGCCGAGGAGGCGATGCGCAAGGACCTCCGTTCCTATGACCTGATCCTGCTGGACGTGATGATGGGCCGGATCTCGGGCTTTGACATGGCCGAGTCCATGAAGCGCGACAAGGAGACTGCCAATGTCCCCATAATCTTCCTGACCGCCAAGGACACCGAGAACGACGTGCTCACCGGCCTGGGTCTGGGCGCTGACGACTACGTCTCCAAGCCCTTCTCCGTGAGGGAGGTGATGCTGAGGGTGAAGGCCGTCCTGAGACGCACCGCGGCCGGCAGTCACGGGCCTGTGCCCGACAATCTGACCTATGGCGGAATCGTCCTGGACCGCGGGCGCAAGTCCGTGACCGTGGACGGGCTGGCCGTGCCCTTCACCAGGACCGAGTATGAGATTCTGCAGCTGCTGCTTCAGGAGAAGGGCCGGGTGGTGTCGCGCGACGAGATAATCCGCCGCATATGGCCGGACGACGTCACTGTGCTGGACAGGACGGTGGACGTGAACATAACCCGAATCCGCAAAAAGATCGGGACCTATGCCGACCTTCTCATGACGCGTTCCGGTTTCGGCTATTATTTCGAGGACTAGTTCCGATGGCAAAGTCTTTCCGTTTCCAGGTGAGCGCCGGATGGCGGATGTTCGTGATAGTGGTCTCGATATTCGTTGTATATACCGTTGCCTTCACCGTCTTTCAGCACAACAGGGAGAAACAGTACAGGATATCGCTTCTGGACGAACGCCTGCAGGACTGCAACCGGCGGCTCCACAGGAGCCTGGAGCTGGACGGGACTGCGGCCTATGAGTCCTTTGTCCGGGAGAGCGACCCCCGCCTGAGGGTCACCGTGGTGGACACTTCGGGACGGGTGCTGTTCGACAATATATACAGGGACTATGCGTCTTTGCCGGACCATCGCGGCAGGGCAGAGGTGGCCGGCGCCATGCGTTCCGGGCGCGCCTATGTGATTGACCGCCTGAGCGAATCCACCAATCAGGAATATTTCTATTCTGCTACCTTTTTCAGCGACAGCGGGCTGGTGATCAGAACCGCCATACCATATGACGCAAACCTCGTGCGCTCGCTCGAGTTCGACCGCCGCTTTTTCTGGGTGGCTCTTGTCGCCTTCCTTATGCTGGTCCTGGTGCTGAGGGTCTATGCCGGCCGGCTGGACAGCAGCATAGACCGAGAGAAGGAGGAGTCCAACAGTCTCACCCGCAAGCAGCTCACCCAGAACATATCCCATGAGCTGAAGACCCCGGTAGCCAGCATCCAGGGCTATCTGGAGACCATCACCGGACATCCCGACATGGACAGGGATACGGAGAAGGAGTTCCTGGAGCGCAGCCTGTCCCAGACCAGGAGGCTTTCCGCCCTGATCGGGGACCTGTCGGTGCTGAACAAGATGTGGGATGCTCCCCAGTCGTGGACTTTCGCCAGGGTGGAAGTGTCCAAAGTGATTTCCGACATCTCGGAGCATCTGGAGCTGCAGATGGAGAAGAGGGGGATACACTTCGTGGACAAGGTGGGGCCCGAGGTGGTCCTGAACGGCAATCAGTCGCTGATTTACAGCATATTCCGCAACCTCGTGGACAATGCGATAGCCCATTCGGGAGGGGACTGCGTGAGCGTGAGCACGGCGGATGCCGGCGAGTTCTGGAAGTTTACCTTCCGTGACAACGGCACCGGAGTGGGGGAGGCGCATCTGGCCCACCTCTTCGACAGGTTCTACCGCGTGGATGAGGGCAGGAGCAGGAGGACCGGCGGCACCGGCCTCGGCCTGGCCATCGTGAAGAATGCCGTCCAGCTCCACGGCGGCACCATCTCCGTCCACAACGACAACGGTCTCGTCTTCGACTTCACCCTCCGTAAATAACCCGGCGGCGCCCCGCCCGTTGCCGTGATATTTCCCATACCTGCCTGCCATCTTGCAAAGTTAGGCGGAGTGAGGTGCCATTCCAGGGGGCTGAGGGCTATGGTCGGTCCGCGGTAACGACTTTTAAAACCCGTTACGGCGGACTGGATTCCCGCTGCAGGGCCCTCCGTGGCCATATGCCTCCGCCTTACTTTGCACGGCGTGTGGGGCGCTGGGCCCGGGCAGGTCTATGGGTTCATCGGCCTCCTGGAGAAATGGCGGACGTCGTGGCACCGGCGGTGCCGGGCCATCAGAGCCTGAGGGTGCGCATGGAGTTGATGACGGCGAGGACGGTCACGCCCACATCGGCGAAGACGGCCAGCCACATGGGAGCGAGGCCGCAGGCCGCCAGCGCCAGCACCGCAATCTTGACCCCTATCGCGAATGCGGTGTTCTGGGACGCAATCCGCAGAGTCTTGCGCGATATGCCGAAGGCCACCGGAATCTTGGAGGGCTTGTCGTCCATAAGCACGATGTCGGCCGCCTCGATTGCGGCATCGGAGCCCAGGGCCCCCATGGCTATGCCCACATCGGCCCTGGCCAGCACCGGAGCGTCGTTGATTCCGTCGCCCACGAACGCGAGCTTCTTGCCTTCGGGCAGATCCGCCAGCAGGCCTTCTACTCTCGAGACCTTGTCGGCAGGCAGCAGCCCGGCATGATACTCATCCACGCCGACCTCGGCCGCCACGGCCCTGCCCACATCCTCATGGTCGCCGGTCAGCATCACCGTTTTCCCGACTCCGCAGGCCGAGAGACCCGCCACGGCTTCGCGCGCGTCCTCCTTTACCTTGTCGGATATGACTATATGACCCATATATTCGCCGTCCATGGCCACATGGATTATGGTTCCGGTCTTCTCGCAGGGCTTCCAGGCCGCCCCGGCATAGTCCATAAGCCGGGGATTGCCCACATAGACGTCATGCCCGTTGATCTTCGCATAGACCCCCTTTCCGGCGATTTCTTCCACCTCGCCCACTTCGCAGCCATCGCTTTCTCCGGGATATGCGTCCTTGAGCGACACGGCGATCGGGTGCGTCGAATACCGCTCGGCATGGGCCGCGATGTGCAGCAGTTCCTTCTCGCTCACCTTCTCGGGGTGCACGGCGGTCACCTGGAACACTCCTCGGGTGAGGGTGCCGGTCTTGTCAAAAACCACGGTGTCCACCCGGGACAGGGCCTCCAGATAGTTGGAGCCCTTGACCAGTATTCCGTGGCGCGACGCGGCACCGATTCCGCCGAAGAAGGCCAGCGGCACTGAAATCACCAGCGCGCACGGGCAGGACACGATGAGGAATGTCAGTGCCCTGTAGAGCCATGTGGGGAAGGTGTTCCAGCCCGTGACGGCCGGGACCAGGAAGGCCACCGCGAGAGCGGCCAGCACGACTATGGGCGTATAGACCTTCGCGAAACGGGTGATGAAATTCTCGCTCCGGGACTTGTTCTCCGAGGCATTCTCCACGAGGTCCAGGATTCGGGACGCGGTGGATTCGCCGAAGGACTTGGTGACCTTTATGCGCAGGACGCCCGAGAGGTTGACGCAGCCGGAGATGATGTCGTCGTCCACGCCTATGCCACGGGGCGCGCTTTCGCCGGTAAGTGCCACTGTGTCAAGGCTCGAGGAGCCTTCCAGCACCACTCCGTCCATAGGCACTTTCTCTCCGGGACGCACGACTATGGTCTCGCCGATTGCCACGCTGTCGGGCGCGACGGTCTCGACCCTGCCGTCCCTTTCCACATTGGCCGTGTCGGGGCGTATGTCCATAAGCGCCGAAATGGACTGGCGGCTCCGCCCTTCCGCGACGCTTTCGAGCAGCTCGCCCACCTGGAAGAACAGCATCACGAAGACGGCCTCCGCGAACTGATTCTCCGCTCCGGGCATAAATCCGATGGCGAGGGCGCCGATTGTGGCTATGCTCATCAGGAAGTCCTCGTCCAGGGCTTCGCCGCGGGCTATGCTTTCGGCCGCTTCATGCAGGGTTTCTAGGCCGGAGATGAGATAGGGGATGAGATAGACCGGCAGAAGCTGCCAGGTTTTGAGTCCGGGGCAGGTCTTTTCGATGACGAAGGCCGCCGCAAGAAGCACCGCCGACGCGGCGATCTTGACAATGCCCGATCTGGTTTCGTTTTCCATATTGAGAGGTATTTTGTTCTATGTGCAAAGGTACCTCCCCGCTTCCGCAACCGGGTTGCAAAGTTTCTGGCCTATGGGCTGACTGCTTGATGCTGGTGCGGCAGCTTTGTTTCTGGCCTATGGGCTGATCGGCGCCGATGCCGGTGCGGCGGGCCTGATTCCGACCGGCCGCTATGCTGATGCGGCGGCTTTGTTTTCTGGCCTATGGGCTGACTGCCTGATGCTGGTGCGACAGGCTTTGGTTTCGTGCCTATGGGACTGACTGGCGCCTATGCCGATGCCGGTGCGGCGGGCCTGATTCCGACCGGCCGCTATGCTGATGCGGCAGCTTTGTTTCGGGCCTATGTGATTGTTTCATAGACCGTTGCGGCGGGATGCGGCCATAGAC
>CAVIVH010000014.1:11672-14191 GCA_963646185.1 bacterium
CCTTTCTATGTCGGCGGAAACCCGCACGGCCATAGACCCGAAAAACCAGCCGTAGACGCAGCCTATTGCGGTGCCGGTGACTACGTCGCCCAGATAGTGCTTGCCCACGAACACCCTGCTTATCGCGACGAACGCCGCCCACAGGAGAATGGCCGTCTTATAGCCCCGGTTGCCGTGGCCGCCGTCCATCTTCAGAGCGCTGCATATGCACAGGGCGAATCCGAAAGAATCGGCCGCATGGGCCGAAAAAAATCCGAACAGGCTGCCCCTGCCCTCCAGAATCCTGAGGCCGTCCGCCAGATTGGGCGTGCTGTAGCACGGGCGCAGACGGGCCACCGAATATTTCAGAAGCTGGGCGGTCTGGTCACAGGCCAGAATCGTGAGTCCGCACGCGACCATCACGGCGACCGCCTTTCTCCAGCCCAGACGCCATAAAAGGAACACGGCCGTGAGGACATAGAACGGAATCCAGGTGGTCTTGTCGGACATCATCATCCAGAACAGGTCCGTCGAGCCGCTGTGCAAAGCATTGATGGCCAGGGTCATTTCCCTGTCCGCCGCAATCAGCCTGTCCAGAATCCCGCCGTCCATGAGCTACTTGTTCAGAGCCTCCCAGAGTCCGTTCTTCAGTTCCTCAAGCCCCTCGCCGGTGACCGACGACATGAGAAAATGCGGCACCTTCTTCGGAAGCCTGCGGATGATCTGCTTCCGGCGCTCGGGGTCGGCCAGGTCGCATTTGGTCACGGCCAGCAGACGCTCCTTGACCAGCAGCTCCGGATTGTATTTCTTGAGCTCGCCCAGCAGCACCTTATAGCTCCCGGCGATGTCCTCCTCTTCGGCGGAGACCATGAACAGCAGCACCGAATTGCGCTCGATGTGGCGCAGGAATCTCAGGCCTATGCCCTTGCCCTCCGACGCTCCTTCTATTATGCCGGGGATGTCCGCGATTACGAACGACCTGCCGTCGTAATGGCGCACGATTCCGAGGTTCGGCTCCAGAGTGGTGAAGGGATAATCGGCGATTTTAGGCTTGGCGGAAGTGACGGACGCCAGGAATGTGGACTTGCCGGCATTGGGGAATCCCACCAGGCCCACGTCGGCCAGCACCTTGAGCTCCAGCACGAACCATCCCTCCTGCCCTTCCTCTCCGGGCTGGGCATAGCGCGGGGTCTGGTTGGTGGGGCTCTTGAAATTGTTGTTGCCCAGGCCGCCTTTGCCGCCCTTGCAGAGGATTCTCTCCTCGCCGGCCTCGACCATCTCGAAGAGGGTCTCCTCTCCGTCGCCGTCCTTGACCACGGTGCCCACGGGCACGTCCAGATAGATATCCTCGCCCTGCTTTCCCCTGCAGAGCGCCGATCCGCCCGGGTCTCCGTTCTCGGCCCTCACTATCTTTCTGTATTTCAGATGAATGAGAGTCCAGAACTGGGGGTTGGCCCTCAGTATGACATGGCCGCCGCGGCCGCCGTCGCCGCCGTCGGGTCCGCCCTTTGGGATATATTTGGCTCTATGCAGGTGGGAGGATCCCGCGCCGCCGTGTCCCGACGCGCAGAATATCCTCACATAGTCTATGAAATTCGATTCAGGCATAATCAATAAGCTGCTCTTCTAGGAAACTGTTTTGAAATAATTCCTCTTTTTTTTCTTACGCGGTCCATCCGGCCATTTTCATCTTCGTCATCGGTCACGTAGCCACTGCTGCGCTCCCTCTTCCGAAGCCGAAACTGTCTCGAAAATCCTACATAATAAAATGCGGGAACAAAACAGCTTCTAATAAGTTGCGAAGATAGCGATTCTTTTCGGAACCATACCCCGGATTTCCTCCGCCCCGCTAAATTCCTCAACCGTTGGGCACCAATTCATGGACCGGCGCGGCGAGCTCGCCCCAAGGGCTCGCCTCCGCTGCCCGCGGTGCCGGCTGCCGGGTAAGCGCACCTCACGCTGTGCAAAGCAAGGCGGAGGCATATGGCCGCAGAGGGCCCTGCAGCGGGGAGCCAGTCCGCCGTAAGAGGTTTTAAAAGTCGTTACCGCGGACCGACCATAGCCCTCAGGCCCCTGGAATGGCATGTCCGTCCGCCTAACTTTGCAAGACGGCAGGCCGGCATGGGATAATATCACCGGCATGGGATAATATCACCGGCACCGGGAAGGAACCCGGCACCGGAGAAGGAGTGCTACTTTTCGAGCTGCTACTTTGCGAGCAGGCTGGGGCGGAGGGCTTTGGTGCGGGCGAGGGCCTGCTCGTCCTGCCACTGGCGGATGAGCTTGGGGTTGCCGCTGAGCAGAACCTCCGGGACCTTCCAGCCCTTATAGTCGGCCGGGCGCGTATAGACGGGAGGGGAGAGCAGGCTGTCCTGGAAACTGTCGCTCAGGGCCGAAGTCTCGTCGCCCAGCGCCCCGGGGATAAGCCGGATTATGGAATCGGCCAGCAACGCGGCCGGAATCTCGCCCCCGCTCACCACATAGTCGCCCACCGAAATCTCGCGCGTCACCAGATGCTCCCTGATCCTGTGGTCTATGCC
>CAVIVH010000015.1:0-14165 GCA_963646185.1 bacterium
GACCGCCAGGGCCGAGAGGGAAAAGGCCACTCAGAACGCCAATATTGTGGTCCCCGCCGAGATAGACAAGGAGAAGGCCATAATCGAGGCTGAGGCCGAGGCCGAGAAGACCCGCCGCATCGCGAAGGGAGAGGCCGACGCCATCTATGCCAAGATGGACGCCCAGGCCCGCGGTACCTTCGAGATTCTCACCAAGCAGGCCCAGGGATTCAACCAGATGGTCCAGGCTGCCGCCGGCGACCCTCAGAAGGCCGTGCTCATGCTCATAGCCGACAAGCTGCCGGAGCTGGTGAAGACCCAGGTGGAGGCCGTCAAGGGCATCAACATCGACAAGGTGACCGTCTGGGATTCGGGCAACGGCGAGAACGGCAAGACCGCCACTTCCAACTTCATCTCCGGAATGATGAAGTCCGTGCCGCCGCTTGAGGACCTGTTCAAGATGGCCGGAATGGACCTGCCTTCCTATCTCAAGGGCGCCGAAAAGCCCGCTGAGGAGCAGCCCGCCGAAGAGCAGAGATAATGAAGTATTCTCTCATAGTCCCTGTCTATAACCGTCCTTCCGAGACGGCCGAGCTGCTGGAGAGCCTCAGGCGCCAGAGCTGCAGGGATTTCGAGGTGATAATAGTCGAGGACGGGTCTTCCGTCCCCTGTGCCGCTGCGGTCGCTCCCTATGGAACGGCCGCAGACGGTCTGACAGTGCGCTATCTCACCAAGTCCAACGGAGGCCCGGGACCCGCGAGGAATTTCGGCGCGGCCGAGGCGCTAGGCGAGTGGCTGATTTTTCTGGACTCGGACGTGACCGTGCCCGAGGGCTATTTCGACGCGGTGGACAGGGAGCTGGCGGAGAAGGACTCCGACGCCTTCGGGGGCCCGGACAGGGCCGACGACAGCTTCACACCCGTGCAGAAGGCCATAAACTATTCCATGACCTCCTTCTTCACCACCGGCGGCATCCGCGGCGGCAAGAAGAAGCTTGACAAGTTCTATCCGCGCAGCTTCAACCTGGGAATCCGCCGGTCCGTCTTCGGGGCGCTCGGAGGCTTTTCCACAATGCGTTACGGCGAGGATATAGACCTGAGCATCAGGATATTCAACGGCGGCTACAGCTGCCGCCTGTTCCCGGACGCATGGGTGGTGCACAAGAGGCGCGCCGACTTCCGGAGCTTCTTCTTCCAGGTGAGGCATTCCGGCGAGGCACGCATAGCCCTTTACAAAAAATACCCGTCGTCCCTCAAGGCCGTGCATATGCTTCCGGCCGCATTCACCGCCGGCTGCTTCCTGCTCGTGCTGGCCGGCTTTTTCCGCCCGGTCGCATGGACCCCGATTCTGGTCTATGCGTGGCTGCTTTTCGGTGACTCCACACTGAAAAACGGCGGCGACATGAAGGTGGGCCTTCTGTCCGCCGCCGCAGGATTCGTGCAGCTCACCGGCTATGGGACCGGTTTCATCTCCGCATGGATGCGGAGCCTGTTCCCCGGCCGGCAGTCATAATTTCTATTCCTCCTCCGAGCTTGCGGCCAGCTTGCCGCCCAACTCTATAAAGGCCATTCCGTCCGGACGGGACGAGAGAGCCACCGGTTCGCCGCTGTCTCCGCCCTCCCTTATGCTCTGGACGATAGGAATCTGCCCGAGAAGAGGAATTCCGTACTTGGCCGCGACCTTCTCGCCGCCGCCCTTTCCGAAAATGTAATACCTGTTCTGGGGAAGCTCCTCGGGAGTGAACCACGCCATGTTCTCCACAATTCCGAATATGCGCTTGTTCACCTTCTCGTTACGGAACATGTCCACGCCCTTCTCCACATCGGAGAGAGCTACGGTCTGGGGAGTCGTGACTATGAGCGCGCCCTCCATGGGGATGTCGTTCACCAGGCTTATGTGGATGTCGCCGGTTCCCGGAGGCATGTCGATGAGCAGATAGTCCAGCACGCCCCAGCGCACCTGCAGAATCATCTGTTTCAGGGCGTTGCAGGCCATGGGACCGCGCCAGATGAGAGCCTGGCCCTCTTTGGCGAAATAGCCTATGGACATCCACTTCACACCATATTTCTCTATGGGAAGAATCACGTCCTTGCCGTTTTCCTCCAGAGCCTCGGGCATGGAGCCTTCGGTTCCGGTCATCACGGGCACCGAAGGACCATAGACATCGGCGTCGGCCAGACCGACCCTGTGTCCGAGTCTCGCGAGAGCCACGGCCAGATTGACGGCCACGGTGGACTTGCCCACTCCTCCCTTGCCGGAGGCTATGCCTATGATGTGGCGGACATTGTTAAGCTCCTCCAGTCCGAGGTCCAGTCCGGGCTTCTTTTTCTGGGCGGGAGCCTCTTTGACTATGGTTTTGACCTCGATTTCCGTCCCGGCGGGAGCGTTTCTGTAAATCACGGCCCTGGCGCTTCCGATCAGGTATTCGGCCAGAGGGTCGCGGTGTTTGGGGAAAGCCAGCACGACGGAAACCTTCCCGTCCTGCACGTCCACGCTTTCCACCATGCCCAGTTCGAGCAGCGACTTGTCATCCCTGCCGGGGTGGCGGACCTCCCCGAGCAGGCGTATGACTTCTTCTTTCTTCATAATTATTTGACCAGTTCCATTTCTTTGATAAGGTGTCCGGCTCCTCCGAACTTGTCCACGACGAACATCACATAGCGGATGTCCACGCTGATGCATCTCTGGAGGTCGGGCTCGAAGATCACGTCTCCGGACATCGACTCCCAGTTGCCGTCGAACGCGAGACCCACGAGGTCTCCGTCGGCATTGAGCACAGGGCTGCCGGAGTTGCCTCCGGTGATGTCACAGTTGGAGAGGAAGCAGGTGGGCAGTTCGCCGTCCCTGTTGGCATACTGGCCATAATCCTTTGCCTCATAGAGCTCCTTGAGCTTTGCGGGGACGCGGAATTCGTAATTGTCCGGATTTTCCTTCTCCATCACGCCCTTCAGGGTAGTGTAGTGCCTGTAGAGGACGCCGTCCTTGGGGGAATAGGACTTGACATTGCCATAGGTCAGGCGCATGGTGGAGTTGGCGTCGGGATATGAGGCCTTGCCCTTGTTCCATTCCAGAAGGCCGGCCGCATAGGCCTTGGTACCTCTGGCCAGCTGGTCGCTTGTGGCGATGACGTCGGGCGAGAGCACGGACCTCTTCTGCATTATGGCAGACAGCAGCGTCATGGCGGGGTCGTTCTTCAGCTCCTCCACGGTCTTGTCTCCGGCCTTTTCAAGGTTCTCGAGGGAGGCGAAGCTGCTCTTTTCGAACAGGTCGTCCACATAGGCCTTGAAGTCCATATGTTCGAAATCGCCGATTCCTTCCAGATACATTTCCTTGCGGGCGTTGTCCCTGAAGAATTCCAGCAGCGCGACGGCGATGTTCTTCTCGGTCTGCACGTCATAGTCCTTGAGGGCCTCCCTGGCGGCGTCAAGTCCCACAGACAGGGCCACGAGAGAGTCTTCGCAGGAGCCGTATGCGCCGGTGAACGACGAAGCCACTCCCACGGGACCGATCTTATAGACCGACTCGCTCAGGAGGTAAAGGTCGTGATAGGGGGTTCTCTGTTTGGCCATGGCCTCTGAGATGTCCGAGAGGGCCGTGCCATATTTCTGAGTGCGTTTCTTGTTGGAATTCACCCACTTGGTGAAGGCGGCCTCTTTTTCCTGCTGCCTCTCGATCACTTTCAGCTTGTCGAAGGCCAGCTGCTCGCCCTGCCATTTCTTCCAGTAGTTGGTGGAGCTTGCATATTTGTTGGAATACATGAGGCGCAGCACGGGGTCGGACTCCATGCTCTTGAGCATCTCGTCCTGGCGGACGGTGCGGGCCTTCACTGCGATGCCGTACATGTTCATCATGGACTCCAGCTGGGCGGCGGTCTGATAGCGCTGTGTCCTGCCGGGATAGCCGATGACCATGGCGAAGTCGCCGTCCTCAAGCCCCTTGAGCGAAATCTTCAGCGCCTTCTTGGGCACATAGGGGACGTTGTCTTCGGAATAGTCGGCGGGTTCGTTGTCCTTGCCGGCATAGATGCGGAACATGGAGAAGTCGCAGGTGTGGCGGGGCCACTCCCAGTTGTCGGTATTGCCGCCGAACTTGCCGAGCGACACGGGCGGGGCGCCTACGAAACGGATGTCTGTATAGTCCTTATAGACAATAAGATAATGGATATTGTCGTTGTAGAGCCCGCTGATTATGACCCTGCAGCCGGGATTGTCGGCCTTGGCGGTCTCCACAAGCATCTGCTTTGCGGCCTCGACAGCCTCCGCGGCCACGGCCTCGGGGTCGTCTTCGCCGGAATAGGACTTGAGGGCGGCTTCGCGGGCCGTCTCCACTATCTCGGTGACGTCGGTCATGCTCTCAAGGAAGGTGACGCTGAGCCCGGGAACGGGAAGTTCCCTGTCGCGGGTCATGGCCCAGTAGCCGTCTTCCAGATAGTTGTGCTCGGGCGACGACAGCTCCTGGATGCTCGAATATCCGCAGTGGTGGTTGGTGACGAGAAGGCCCTCGTTGGAAATAACCTCTCCGGTGCAGCCGGCGCCGAAATGCACCACGGCGTCCTTCAGCGAACTGTTGTTTATGCTGTAAATCTGTTCGGGGGTGAGCCTGCATCCGAGGTCGGCCATGGCCTCCGCGTTCATCTTCTGCAGAAGCGGCAGCAGCCACATGCCCTCGTCCGCGCGCAGACCTGTCGCGAGAATGGCGAAAACCGCCAGTGAGCTGAGTAGTTTTTTCATTCTGTGGAATTTTTAGAATGGGTAAAGTTAGTCATTTATTTTCCCGAACAGGGTCTCTTCGGAGTCTTTTTCAAGGCCGGCCACATGGAAGGTCCTGCGGTGCCAGGGGCTGGGGCCGAACTTCCTCAGAGCCTCCACATGTTCCCTGGTGGGATAGCCCATGTTCCTGTCCCAGCCATACATGGGCCGTTCGCGGGCCAGTTCCCTCATGAAGTCGTCCCTGTAGGTCTTGGCGAGGACCGACGCCGCGGCTATGGAGGCATAGATGCCGTCGCCGTGGACGACCGTGCTGTAAGGGATGCCGCCGAAGGGCCTGAAGCGGTTGCCGTCTATCAGAAGATAATCGGGCCTGACCGAAAGCTTTTCCACAGCCCTGCGCATGCCGGCGAGCGATGCCGCGAGGATGTTCATCTCGTCGATTTCTTCCGCGCTCACAGACGCCACGGCCCACGCCACGGCCTCCTTCTCTATGATGGGACGAAGCTCCTCCCTGGCCCTGGCGGTCATGCGCTTGGAATCGTCCAGCAGCGGGTGGCGGAAATCTTCGGGCAGGATCACGGCCGCGGCATAGACCGGACCGGCCAGAGGGCCCCTGCCCGCCTCGTCGCATCCGGCTTCAAGCCGTCCGCTCTCCATGCAGCTTTTCAGTTCAACCTGTCTTTTCATCGGAATCCGTTTCTTCGGACCGTAAATATACGGCAAACGGGGAGAATTTTCCAGAACCTCCCGACGAAAGTCCGGCCGTGCTGCGGGTTCCAGGCTGCGCGGCAAAGGCCAGTCTTGTTTCCTGATTGCGCGGCAAAAGCCAGGCGATGCGAAGGGTTCGGAAGTTTTCGGCAGAGGCCAAATCGCCCGGCGGATTCGGGACGGCCGGCGGAGATGATGCCGGCAAGCCGGTCAGCGGGAATTTTTTCTGAGCAGGGTGATTATGTCCTCCTTGTCGCGGATCTGCTTCTTGAGTATGTCTATGATCTCGCTCTTCGAGCTGAGCTCCTTCTCCAGATCGCGGATCCTGAGGTCATAGCTGTCCGCGAGCCGCTTCATCTGCTCCCCATATTCCGCCTTCGCCTCCTCCAGCCTTTCGCCGGCGGCATCGTCTTCCCTGAACAGGGCCTCGAGAGAAACGCCGAGCAGGACGGCTATTTCGGGCAGCCTCTTATATATTATCTCGGTCTTCCCGGCCTCGATTTCTCTATAGGTGTTCCGGTCTATGCCAAGCCGGTCGGCCATCCATCTCTGGCTGACCCCTTTTTCTTCTCTTAGCTTGCAGATTCGCTGTTTGACGGATCGGTTGTCCATAGAAGCAGTTTTTGACACTATCAAGCGGCAAAAATATGGTTAAAAGAAAATAACGGCGGCAACGAAAAAACAGGCCTTGCACATAAAAAGACCGCACCGGGTTCAAAAACCTGATAAAAAGGTTAAGAATTCCGGAATTTTCGTGCACACCGCGGATTTTAGACGCCCCGGCACTTTGAGATGACGCCGGCATCTGCGAGATTCGCTGAAAAAATACGGCATCACTGACATGAAAAATAGAGCATGCATAACCGACTATGAGGCCTTTTCCTCCCTAATGCTGGACGGACACCTCTATCTGGACCCGTCGATGACTTTCCGCCGGGTGTGCGCCATGATTCCGGTCAGCGCGTCCAGCCTGGACCGTCTGCTGAAACGGGAGCTGGGCGCGGGCGGCGACGAGATTATGGAGCGGTTCCGCGAAGGAGACGTGCGCAAGCTATTGTTTTTGCCATTCTGATTTTTTAGATTTGTAGAGATGCGGCAACGCTGACACCACAAAACTAAAACTGATAACACTACGTAATATGAAAAACTACGAGACCAAAGACATCCGGAACGTGGTCCTGCTCGGCAGTGCGAAGTCGGGCAAGACCTCCATATCCGAAGCTATGCTCTATGAGGGCAAGGTGATAGACAGGCGGGGAACCGTCGAGGCCGGAACCACTATGTCGGACAACACCGACTTCGAGAAGACCAACCAGAAATCCGTATATGCCACTCCCTTGTATGCGGAGTTCATGAACACGAAGTTCAACATCATAGACGCTCCCGGCTCCGATGACTTCATCGGCGGAGCAGTGTCCGCGTTCAAGGTGTGCGAAACCGGCATCCTCGCCGTAAATGCCCAGCAGGGCGTCGAAGTGGGCACCACGATATTCGCCCGCTATGCCAAGAAATACGGAATTCCGCTCATCCTGGCCGTCAACCAGCTCGACCACGAGAAGGCCAACTGGGACCAGACCAAGACCAGCCTCAAGGAAGAGTTCGGCAAGTCCCTGGCATTCGTGCAGTTCCCGGTAAAACCCGGCGTGGGCTTCAACAGCTTCATCGACGTGCTCACCATGAGATATTATGTATTCCCCGACGACAACGGCACCCGCGAGGAGCATGACATCCCGGCAGAATACATGGACGAGGCCGAGACCATGCACCAGGAGCTCATGGAGACAGCCGCAATGGGCAGGGACGACCTTCTCGAGAAGTTCTTCGACACCATGGAGCTGTCCATAGACGAAATGCGCGCAGGCCTGTCCGAAGGCGTCCGCAAGGGCATCATAAATCCCGTCTTCTGCCTCTCCGCCAAGAAGGACATCGGCATCAAGCGCCTGATGGAGTTCGTGATCAACGTGGCTCCCTCGCCGGCAGGAAAGATCGCCAAGACAGTGGACGGCAAGGATGTGCCCTGCACCAGCGACGGCCCCGTGAGCCTCTTCATATTCAAGACTGCCGTGGAGCAGCATCTCGGCGAGGTCTCCTATTTCAAGGTGATGACCGGCTCCCTCAAGGAGGGCATGGACCTGACCAACCCCGAGAACGGCAACACGGAGAGGCTTTCCGCCATCCACGCCGTCGCGGGCGCCAAGAAGGAGAAGGTTTCCCAGATCTGCGCCGGAGACATCGGCTGCGTGATGAAACTCAAGGCCGGAAAGACCGACGTGACTCTCGGTGAGTCCGGTGTCGAGGCCTATGAGCATATGGTCTTCCCCGATTCGAAGTACCGCTGCGCCGTGAAGGCCGTGGACAAGAACGACGAGGCCAAGGTGGGCGACGCTCTGAACAGGATTGCAGCACAGGATCCGACCATAATCGTGGTCTATTCCAAAGAGCTCCGCCAGACCATCCTCAGCGGACAGGGCGAGCAGCATATCAATCTCGTGAAGTGGAGACTCAAGAACGAGTTCAAGCTCGATGTCGAGCTCATGGCCCCGAAGGTCCCCTACCGCGAGACCATCACCAAGGTCGCGACGGCCCAGTACCGCCACAAGAAACAGTCCGGCGGCGCCGGCCAGTTCGGAGAGGTGCACCTCCTCATCTGCCCCTATGTGGAAGGAGAGCCCGCTCCCACCAAGTTCAAGATCAACGGAAAAGACACCATACTCAACCTCAAGAGCTCCGAGTCCTTCGACCTTGAGTGGGGCGGAAAGCTGGAGTTCTACAACTGCGTCGTGGGCGGCGCGATCGACGTCAGCTTCATGCCCGCAATCCTGAAGGGTATCAACGAGAAGATGACCGAAGGCCCTCTCACAGGCTCCTATGCCCGCGACATCAGAGTCTATGTCTATGACGGAAAGATGCACCCGGTGGATTCCAAGGAAATCGCCTTCATAGTCGCCGGCCGCAACGCTTTCAAGGAGGCATTCCGCCAGGCCGGGCCGAAGATTCTGGAGCCCATCTATAATGTGGACATCATCACTCCTTCGGACTATGTGGGACCCTGCATGTCCGACCTCAACACCAGGAGAGGCATGATCGTGAACCAGGAGATGGACGGAAGATTCACCATCCTGCATGCGAAAGTTCCGCTCGCAGAGCTCTACAGATATTCCACAACCCTGAGCTCAATCACCGGAGGTTCCGCCACATTCACAATGGAGTTCGCTGACTATCAGCCTGTTCCGGCCGATGTCCAGAACAAGCTCCTTGCCGAATACGCAGCTTCCCAGACCGACGAAGAGTAATCTCTGAAAGGCTGACATGATTATGGGGACCGAGAAAAAGTCGAAATGACTTCTTCCCGGTCCTCATTTTTTTCTTAAATTTGCGAAACATTAATCCCATGCGGCTTCTTTTACACGGAGGGTTTCTTCCCAACCATGAAAAGGCGGACATTCTCATCGGGAATGGTCGGATAGAGAAAATTTTCCCCGCTTCCGCCGCCCCGCTTTTTTCTTCAGACACCGAAATCAAGGATGTGACAGGCAAGCTTGTCGCCCCGTCACTCGCAGATGTCCATGTCCATTTCCGCGAACCCGGAAGACCGGACAAGGAGACCATACGCACCGGCTCGACGGCCGCCGCCCGCGGAGGCTACGGAGTGGTATGCGCCATGCCCAACCTGGACCCCGTGCCCGACAGCCCGGAGCATATCGCCCTGGAGCAGAGCATCATAGACAGAGACGCCGTGATTGATGTCCGGCCCTATGCGTCCATAACCGTGGGACGGCGCGGCGAAGAGCTCGTGGACATGGAAGCCCTGAAAAAGCTCTGCGTGGCCTTCTCCGACGACGGCAGCGGAGTGCAGAAAGACGGAATGATGGCCGCCGCGATGCGCGAGGCCGCCAGGCTCGGCTGCATCATCGCCGCCCACTGCGAGGTCAACGACCTTCTGCACGGAGGCTATATCCATGACGGCCGCTACTGCAGGGCTCACGGACACAAAGGGATTTGCTCGGAAAGCGAATGGCGCCAGATAGAGCGCGACCTCAGGCTGTGTGCCGAGACCGGCTGCCACTATCATGTCTGCCACATATCCACAAAGGAGAGCGTGGAGCTCATCCGCAACGCCAAAAGGCAGGGCGTGCATGTGACCTGCGAAACGGGCCCCCACTATCTGGTCCTCTGCGAGGACGACCTCCGGGAAGAGGGACGATTCAAGATGAATCCGCCCCTGCGCTCCGCCGAGGACAGGGCCGCGCTGCTGGAGGGAATCCAGGACGGCACCATAGACGTAATCGCCACCGACCACGCCCCGCATACCGCAGCCGAGAAGGCCAAAGGCCTGAAAGACAGCGCTATGGGCATAACCGGTCTGGAGACATCCTTCCCGGTGCTCTACACATCTCTGGTGGAAAAGGGCGTAATCTCTCTGGAAAAGCTGATTTCGCTGATGAGCACATCACCCAGGGCCGTTTTCGGGCTCGGGGGCGGACTTGCCGAGGGAGAGAGCGCTGACATCGCGGTCTTCGACCTTGACGAAGAATACGGCATAGACAGCAGGACTTTCCTCTCCATGGGAAAGGCCACACCTTTCGACGGCATGCGGGTGCGCGGCAAATGCGTGCTCAACCTGCTGAAGGGCAAAACGACATACAGCATATGAACAGAATCATATTCGAGATAGACAGCAACGCCTGCGTCGCGAAGGACATCTTCCGCATGGAACTGCGTTCGGAAGAGTTCCCCGGGATGAGGTGCGGCCAGTTTGTGGACATAGCCCTCGACGGGCGCTTCCTTCGCAGACCCATCTCCGTGTGCCACAGCGAGAAAGGCAGGCTGGTCCTGCTCTATAAGCTGGCCGGAGCGGGAACGCGGCAGATGTCGGCCATGGCCCCGGGCCGGAAGCTGGACATACTCACGGACCTCGGAAACGGCTTTTCGCTTTCCGCCTGCAGCCGTGAGGCGCTCCTCATCGGCGGCGGCATAGGGACCGCTCCCCTTCTCCAGCTGGGAGAGGACCTGGTGAGGGAAGGCAAGAAAATCAGCGTGGTCCTGGGTTTCAACACGGCGGACGAGATCGTGCTCACCCGCGAATTCGAAGACCTGGGAGCGGAGGTGCGAATCGCCACCATGGACGGAAGCGCCGGAGTCAAAGGCTTCGTCACCGATGCGCTGAAGGCCTTCTCGCCCGCATATGACCACTATTATGTCTGCGGCCCGCTTCCCATGGAAAAGGCCGTGTTCGCCGCCCTGGATTCCCGCGGGGAATATTCTCTGGAGGAAAGGATGGGCTGCGGAACCGGAATCTGCTACGGCTGCTCTCTCATGACCCGCTCCGGCGCGAAACGCGTCTGCAAGGACGGGCCTGTCTTCAAAAAGGAGGAACTGACATGGTAAAGCACAATCTGTCCGTGGAGATGGCCGGGGTGAAGTTCTCCAACCCCGTGATACCGGCCAGCGGAACCTTCGGCTTCGGCCTGGAGATGAAGGACGTCTTCGACCTGAACGTGCTTGGCGGCATAAGCCTGAAAGGCACCACGCTGGAGCCCCGTTTCGGCAACCCCACCCCCCGCATAGCCGAGTGCCGCGAGGGCATGATCAATTCGGTGGGCCTCCAGAACCCGGGCATAGACGCCCTGGTCGGCGAAAAGGTGCCCGCACTCAGAAAGGTCTATGACGGGGTCGTGATTGCGAACATCAGCGGCTTCGCCACCGACGAATATGCCCGCAGCTGCGGGATTGCAGACAGCTGCCCCGGAATAGACATAATAGAGGTGAATGTGTCCTGCCCCAATGTGCACAACGGCGGCATGGCCTTCGGGACCGACCCGAAAGCCGCGGCCGGAGTCACTGCCGCGGTGAAGAAAGTGACCGCAAAGCCCGTATTCATCAAGCTCAGCCCCAATGTGACCGACATAGTCTCCATCGCCCGCGCCTGCGAAGACGCCGGGGCCGACGGACTCACCCTGGTCAACACATTCCTGGGCATGAGGATAGACATAAGGCGCCGCAAGCCGGTGATAGCCAATACTATGGGCGGATTCTCCGGCAGGGCGGTGTTCCCGGTGGCACTGCGCATGGTCTGGCAGGTGTCTCATGCCTGCGGCATTCCGGTGATGGGCTGCGGCGGCGTGGCCTGCGCCGAGGACGTGGCCGAAATGATGATGGCCGGCGCAAGGACGGTGCAGGTGGGCGCGGAAAATCTGCACAACCCCTTGGTGTGCAAGGAAATAGCAGAAGAACTACCTTCGCTTCTGGACTCGCTGGGAGTGAAGGACATCAATGAGATAATCGGTGCAGTAAAATAAAACAGAACTATGGCAAAAGATGTTATAATAGCCTGCGATTTCAGCGGCAGAGAGGCGACTCTCGAATTTCTGGACAAGTTCCCCGCCGGGGAAAAGCCCTTCGTGAAGATAGGCATGGAGCTCTACTATGCCGCCGGACCCGACATGGTCCGCGAAATCAAGGCCCGCGGCCACAGGATTTTCCTTGACCTCAAGCTCCACGACATCCCGAACACCGTGCGCAAGACAATGAAAGTGCTTTCCGCCCTGGATGTGGACATGTGCAACGTGCATGCGTCCGGCACCATAGAAATGATGAAGGCCGCGAGAGAGGGCCTGGTCCGCCCCGACGGTTCCCGCCCGATACTCATAGCCGTCACCCAGCTCACCTCCACGAGCGAGGAGGCCATGCACAGGGATCTCCTTGTGGAAGGCTCCATGCGCGAAGTGGTCACCCATTATGCGCAGAACGCCAAGGCGGCCGGACTGGACGGAGTCGTGTGCTCGCCGCTTGAGGCCGGATTCGTCAAGGAGGCCTGCGGCGACTCGTTCATCGCCGTCACTCCCGGCATCCGTTTCGCCGGTGCAGCAGCCGACGACCAGACAAGAATCACCACTCCGGCGCGCGCCCGCGAGATAGGCTCCGACTACATAGTGGTGGGCCGCCCCATCACCGCAGACCCCGATCCTGTGGCCGCCTACAGGAGATGTTGCGCAGAATTTCTCGGAAATTAATTTAACAGCTATGATAACAGAAGAGATAATCGCCGCCGACCTGCTCTCTATCGGCGCAGTGTTCCTCCGCCCGGAAGAGCCCTTCACATGGGCCAGCGGAATCAAGAGCCCCATCTATTGTGACAACCGTCTCACCCTTTCGGCACCGGCCGTGAGGAATCATGTGGAAGAAGGGCTGGCCGGTCTGGTCAAAAAATACTATCCGGAAGTGCAGATGCTGATGGGCACCTCCACCGCCGGAATCGCCCACGCCGCCCTGACGGCGTCGCTGCTGGACCTGCCCATGGGATATGTCCGCGGAGAGGCCAAGACCCACGGCCGCACCAACAGAATCGAGGGCAAGATGGACCCCGGCACGAAGGTGGTCGTAGTGGAGGACCTCATCTCCACCGGAGGCAGCGCGATTGAGGTCGTGGAGGCCCTGCGCGAGGCCGGAGCCGAAGTGCTCGGAATCGTCAGCATCTTCACCTATGGCATGAAGAAGGGACTGGACAGGATTGCCGCCGCAAACACGGAGAACCACTCTCTCTGCAATCTGGACGCCCTTGTGGAAGTCGCGGCCGGGAAAGGCTATATCCAGGCCGACGCCAAGGCGCGCATCCTTGCGTTCCGCGACAATCCTTCCGACGAGAGCTGGATAAAGTAGCGGACAATACGACTGTAAAAAACACAACACGATGAAACATCTGATAGACCCCACGGATCTCACGAAACAGGAGACGGACGAAATCATCTCGCTCGCCGAAAACATAATCTCGGACCGAGACAGATATGCCGAAGTCATGAAACACAAGAAATTGGCGACCCTGTTCTATGAACCGAGCACCAGGACCAGGCTGAGCTTCACCTCCGCGATGATGGAGCTCGGAGGCAATGTGCTCGGATTCTCGGACGCGAAGAATTCTTCAGTAAGCAAGGGAGAAACCGTCAGCGACACCGTAAGGGTCGTGGGCTGTTTCGCGGATGTGATAGCCATGAGGCACCCCATCGAGGGCGCCCCCTACGAGGCGTCCCAGTTCTCCAGAGTCCCCATAATCAACGCCGGAGACGGCAGCCACAGCCACCCCACGCAGACTCTCACCGACCTGCTGACCATCAAGCGTGAGCTCGGCCACATAGACGGCATCACCATAGGCTTCTGCGGAGACCTGCGCTTCGGCCGCACCGTCCATTCGCTGATCAAAGCCCTCACCCGCTACAGCGGGATAAAGATCGTGCTGATCGCCCCGGACGAGCTGCGTCTGCCGGACTATATCAAGCAGGATGTCTGCGATTCCCGCCATATGGACTGCCGCGAGGTGAGCACCATCGACGAGGTAATCGGCGAACTGGACGTGCTCTATATGACCCGCGTGCAGAAGGAGAGGTTCCTGGACGAGGACGAGTTTGACCGCGTAAAGGACAGCTTCGTGCTGGACGCCAGGAGGATGTCCCTGGCCAAGGAAAAAATGGCCGTACTGCACCCGCTGCCAAGGGTCAACGAAATCCTCCCCGAAGTGGACGCCGACCCCAGAGCGGCATATTTCCGTCAGGTGGAGAACGGCAAATTCGTGAGAATGGCCCTCATCTGCAAGCTGCTGAAATGGAAGGGCGACCCGGCGCACGGCATGCCCACAAAGGACGAAGTGTTCACGGACGAGTCCCTTCGCTGCAGCAACAAGAAGTGCATCTGCAACAACGAGAAGGTCCGCCCGCTGTTCCACCGCGGCGAAGGCGGGACCATCCGCTGCCGCTACTGCGATTCGAAGATAAAATA
>CAVIVH010000016.1:0-8470 GCA_963646185.1 bacterium
CGCTTTGCGCTCTATGCCTATCTTTAGTATGGCGGCGCTGCGCTCTATTATCTTTATAAGGTTATCGACGTCGTAATATTCCAGGGCGAAGGTGATTCCGAACCTGGCGCGCAGAGGCGCAGTGAGCAGACCGCTCCTGGTCGTTGCGCCCACCAGAGTGAACGGATTGAGATTTATCCTCACTGACCTGGCACCGGGTCCCTTGTCGATCATTATGTCTATGACATAGTCCTCCATCGCGGAATAGAGATACTCCTCCACTTCGGGAGAAAGCCTGTGAATCTCGTCTATAAAGAGGACGTCGCCCTTCTCGAGCGAGGTGAGAAGGCCTGCAAGGTCGCCGGGCTTATCCAGCACGGGGCCTGAGGTTATCTTCATGTTCACCCCGAGTTCGTTGGCTATGATGTGTGCAAGAGTGGTCTTTCCCAGTCCGGGAGGGCCGTGAAAAAGCACATGGTCAAGGGATTCGCCGCGAAGCTTGGCCGCCTTGATGAAAATCTTCAGGTTGGATATTATTTTATTCTGTCCGGTGAAATCGGACAGTTCCTGCGGCCTGACAATTCCTTCTAAATCCTTATCTTTGCCGGCACTTTGAGAATATGGGTTGAATTCTTCCGACATCGCGCATCATCAAAAACACATACAAATATAGGCTTTTATATTTTAATCCTTATTTGTTATTATACTCCTGAGGATATGTTAATAACCATTAAAAGCTATTGATTTTCAGATATATGCGAAAATATTTATGTTGAAAATGCCGGTGAAGGGATTATTGAAAAAATGTGGACTGAAAGAGCGCTGAGGATAACCTCCCGCTTTGGGGAAAAGTTATTTATACCGGCTGTGAATTAAAAATGGAGTTTTTCACAGGTTTTCAATAGTTGAATGTGGAAAACTATAGAAAAAGAAAGACTGATGGACATATGTTCTAAATCGGCCGCACTGCTGGCCTCAAGGCTGAAGAGCGGCCGCACAACATTCTGTAGCGGACTTTTCCTGTCCGCAAGATGGGCCGTGCTGGGAATGGCGGCCCGCAGCGGAGTGCATCTGGTCGTTCTGCCAAATTCCGACGCGGCCGAATACTGTTCATCCGACCTCTACAACATGGTGGAGGGCGACAGTGTCTTCTTCATGCCCGACTCGGGCAAGAACGTGGAGCGGAGCAATTATAAGTCCTCGCTCGGCGTGCAGAGAACATCGGCCATAGGAAAGCTTATAGAAAGGAAGGATGATGAACTGCTTATAATAGTGACCTATCCTGAGGCTCTGGAAGAGGGCGTCCCCGCCGAAAATAAAATGGAGGGGTCTGTGCTCAAGATAAAAAAGGGCCAGGAAATAAGCCATGAAGAAATAAATAAAATCCTATATGACAAGAAGTTCGAGAGGGTGGACTTCGTCTCCGCTCCCGGACAATATTCCATAAGGGGCTCCATAATAGACGTATTCTCATATTCGCACAACAATCCTTTCCGCATATTTTTCTTCGGCGACGAGGTGGAGAAGATAAGCGTGTTCAACTGCAACACCCAGCTTTCCATGGAAAACAGGGACGAGGTGGAGATTTTCCCGGAGCTGGTAGCGGGAGAGGGTGAAGAGGAGACAGATATCATAGACCTTTTTCCCGAAGACACTCTGGTGTGGCTCGATTCTTCGGATATGTATAAGGAGAAGGACTTCTTCGGGCATCTTTCCTCTTTCCGGAGAGTTTTCCTGGAAGTTCCCATATCTGTCAAGGACGCCGACGCGGTGAAATTCAGCATAAGCCCGCAGCCAGTTTTCAATAAAAATTTCGAGCTGCTGGCCTCCGACATAAACACAAAGCTCGAGAGCGGCTATAAGGTCTATATCTATGGCGAGAAAAAGTCCCAGCTGGAGAGGCTCAGCTCCATTCTGTCCCAGAACAAGGGCCTGCTTCCCGAATTCGTTCCCGACAAGAATATCCACAACGGCTTCATAGACAATGAGGACAAAATCTGCTGCTACACCGACCACGAAATCTTCGACAGGTTTCACAGGGCGGCCATACGCCGTTCGGTGGAGAAGAGCGAGCAGCTGACTCTCAATGACTTGAGTTCCTTCAATATAGGCGACTACATAGTGCATATAGACCACGGAGTGGGAATATTCGGCGGACTGGTGAGGATGAGGGACGACAAGGACCGGGTCCACGAGGTGGTGAAGCTGATGTATAAGGACGGCGATGTGGTCTTCGTGTCTGTGCATTCGCTGCACAAGATATCGCGCTACAAGTCCAAAGACGCCCTTCCCCCGAAGATAAACAAGCTGGGGTCCGGCACCTGGCAGGCTCTGAAGACTAGGGCGAAGACAAAGGTGAAGGATATAGCGAAAGAGCTCATAAATCTCTATGCCAGAAGGAAATCGACCACCGGCTTCGCTTTTTCTCCCGACACGTATATGCAGACCGAGCTGGAGTCATCGTTCATGTATGAGGACACTCCGGACCAGATGACGGCCACAAAGGCGGTGAAGAGGGATATGGAGGACAAGAGTCCCATGGACCGTCTGGTTTGCGGCGATGTGGGATTCGGCAAGACCGAGGTGGCCATAAGGGCGGCTTTCAAGGCGGTGACCGACAGTAAGCAGGTGGCGGTTCTGGTGCCCACGACCATTCTTTCACTCCAGCATTACAACACTTTCAGCAACCGTCTCAAGGATTTTCCCTGCAACATAGAATATGTGAGCAGACTCAGGACGGCCAAGGAGATTTCAGAGATAAAGAGGAAGCTTGCGGCCGGAGAGATTGACATTCTGATAGGCACTCACAAGATTCTGAGCAAAGAGTTTGAATTCAAGGACCTGGGCCTGCTGATAATCGACGAGGAGCAGAAGTTCGGAGTGAGCGCCAAGGAGAAGCTCCGCCAGCTCAAGGAGTCGGTGGACACTCTCACTCTCACCGCCACTCCCATTCCGCGCACGCTGCAGTTCTCGCTTCTCGGAGCCAGGGACCTTTCCATAATCAGTACCCCTCCCCCGAACCGCATACCCACCCAGACTGAAATAATCCTATTCGACGAGGATGAGGTAAAAGGCATAATCGACTATGAACTGAAGCGCGGCGGCCAGATATTTTTCCTGCATAACCGCGTGGAAGAGCTTCCGGCCATATATGACATTCTGCACAGGCTGGAGCCCGACATGAAGATATGTGTGGGTCACGGGCAGATGGACCCGAAGGCGCTTGAAAACGTGATGATGGATTTCATCAACGGCGACTATGACATGCTGCTGTCCACCACCATAATAGAGAGCGGCCTGGACATCCCGAACGCCAATACCATAATCATAAACCAGGCGCAGAACTTCGGCCTCAGCGACCTGCATCAGCTTCGCGGCAGGGTGGGACGGTCCAACAGGAAGGGCTTCTGCTATCTGATAGTCCCGCCTCTCACCACATTGACCGACGACGCCCGCCGGAGGCTGAAGGCTATCGAGGAGTTCTCCGACCTCGGCAGCGGCTTCAACATAGCCATGCAGGACCTGGACATACGCGGAGCCGGAAACCTGCTCGGTGCCGAGCAGAGCGGCTTCATCGCCGACATGGGCTATGAGACCTATCAGAAGATACTGGCGGAGGCCATGGAGGAGCTCGGGCTCGAGACCGGCCTCACTTCCAAGAACGTGAAGGACAGCTATGTGGAGGACTGCACCATAGAGACCGACCAGGTGGCTCTGATTCCGGACAGCTACATAGACGTGAATGCCGAGAAAATCCGCATATACAAGGAGCTTGATTCGCTTCAGACCATCGAAGGACTGGAGAAGATGGCCTCCAGAATCGAGGACCGTTTCGGCGCGATGCCGCAGGAACTGCTCAATCTCTTTGACATAGTTCGCATAAGGCAGATCGGCGAGAAGCTGGGCTTCGAGAAGATAATAATCAAGAACGGCATCATGATAGCCTTCTTCATCTCCAATCAGATGTCGCCCTATTACCGCTCCGACGGGTTCATGAAGGTGATGGAGAAGCTGGGCGGGCTTGAAAGGCTCTTCGAGTTCAGCAACCGGAACGGAAAGAACCGTCTCATTTCGAGAAAAGTGGATTCCATCCGGAAGGCGAAGGATACTCTTCAGAAACTTTTATAAATTTGCTTCCCGCAATTTTTTAGCCGCAACAGCATGTCAAATCTGATAATAGACATAGGCAACACAGCCGTCAAGGCTTCGCGCTCCGACGGCATGACCATAGGCAAGACCTTCAGGTATCAGGGCGAAAAAGTCAGAAATTTCATCCTTTCGCTCGCTGCCGGAGACAGGCCTGAAGTAATGGTCATATCTTCGGTCTATGCGATTTCGCCGGCGGACGAGAAGCTGTTTGAAAAAGAATGCGGCCGTCTGGTGCTGCTGGATTCGGCCCATACCGGACTGCTCGGCGATTATGACCTGCCCGGCTATCTGAGCTATGACAGGGCTGCCGCGCTGATTGCGGCCAGGTATCTTTTCAAGGGAAGAGGCTGCACGCTATTTGACTTCGGCACCACTTTCACCGTGGATTTCATCAATGCCGGTGGCCGTTATGAAGGGGGAAACATTTCTCTCGGATGCAGGACCCGCTTCAGGGCGCTGAACAGATATTCGAGGTCCCTTCCGCTCCTGGACACGCCAGAGGAAACGCCTGAGCTGGGGCAGGATTTCACTTCTTCCATAACCGGAGGAATCATTGCGGGCATAATGTTTGAAATAGAGGGCTACTCGGCCAGACATCCGGAAAATGTCCTCATTTTCACTGGGGGGGACGCAATTTATTTTGCAAAAAGAACGAAAAAATCGATATTTGCGATTTGTAATTTAGTATTAATGGGTCTGGCGATAATTGCTGAAGAGTATGTCAAGAAGAATCAGTAGGGCATTGGCAATGAGCTTCCTTTCTCTGATGTTTGCAGTTCCTTCCTTTTCTCAGGATGGGGCCGACAATGCCTTTTCCCCGTATTCAGTGTTCGGGATAGGCGACATCATGCAGGTTGGCTCCGCACGCGACAGGTCCATGGGCGGCGTCGGAATCGCAGGCCGCGACAAGCGGTATGTCAATCTTTTGAATCCCGCAGCCGTCACCGAAAGGGACACTCTTTCGGTGATGTTCGACTTCGGAGTCATGAGCGACAGCCGGGTCTATAAGCAGGGCGACATCAAGTCCGCCAACAACAACATAAACATAAGCAGCCTGGCCATGAGCTTTCCGTTGTTCAGGAACACCGCCATGCTCGTCGGCGTTTCCCCTTTCAGCAGCGTAGGCTACAGCTATTCCTATAATGTCGACGACCCCGCGCTCATCGCGACGTCGGGCTTCGTCAACTATGGCTCAAAAGGCACCGGCGGCATTTATCAAGTCTATGCCGGCATCGGAACCTCGTTGTTCAAAAAGAGGCTTTCCGTGGGAGCGGAGGGAATATATTATTTCGGAAACATAGAGAAGAAGACGTCCATGTCCTTTTCCCAGAGCAGCTTCAGAAGCATAAGCAGCGGTTATGAAATGGACCTGAACGCTTTCGGAGCCAAGCTGGGCGTGCAGTATTCCCAGCCCATAGGTAACAAATACCTGACCGTGGGCGCCACCTGGCGGACGGGGTCCAAGTTCAAGGGTCATGTGACTGACTATAAATATGCCACTCTCTCGAGCGTGGTGGACACCATATACCATCATGTGGACACACTAGCGAAGACCGGGAGCGTCTCTCTGGCCAACGAGTTCGGAATAGGAATATCCATCCGCATGCCTGAGAAGTGGACAGCCGAATTTGACTACACAGTGAGCGACTGGTCATCGTCCGGAATGGGTTCCGCGACCGGTTTCTCGAATGTGGGGACATCGGTGTTCTCCGCGACCCGCAGCCAGTCATTCAGGGCCGGAATCGAATATATCCCCAACAGGAACGACATACGCTATTACCTCAGGCAATGCGCCTACAGGTGCGGAGTATATTATGAACAGGCCTATTACAAGCTGGACGGCCGGCGCGTGGATTCGCGCGGAATCACTCTTGGAGTGACTCTGCCGGTGTTCCGGTGGTACAACGGTCTTACCCTTGGAGTGGATCTGGGACAGAGGGGAAGCCTGAAGGGTAACATGATTAAAGAAAATTATGCGACCTTTGTGGTCGGAATCAATCTCCACGACCTCTGGTTCATGAAGACCCTCTACGAATAGAAGCGAACAATAAACATTAAAACTTAATATGAAAAAATTCACACTAATCGCACTTGCAGCAGTGATGCTTTTCGGCGTCTCGGCCAAAGCTCAAAGCAAATTCGGCGCCGACAGCGCTGAATGCATCAAGTACCTTTCCTATTACACAGAGTATTACAAGCAGAAAAATTATAACGAGGCTATTCCCAACTGGAGAAAGGCCTATAAATACTGCCCTCCCCAGTCCCGTCAGGGAATTTTCGTGGACGGCACCGCTCTGATGAGAAGGCTCATCACCCAGAACGCCGGCAACGCCGAGTACAAGAAGGCCCTTGTGGACACCCTTCTGACCCTTCATGAGACCAGGGCCCAGTACTATCCCAAATATGCCACGACCGCTCTGAACAACAAGGGAACCGACCTCAACAACTATCTCAAGGGCGACGACCAGGCAGTCTATAGCGGACTCGAGGAAATCATCGGCAAGCTCGGCAACAAGACCAAGGCTTCCCTCCTTCTCTTCGACATCAACTCCGCCATCAACCTCTACAAGGAAGGCAAAGTCTCCGCTGACGATGTCATCGCCGTGTATCAGAGGAATATAGCTCTCGTGGGCGAGATGACTCCCGCCAATGACAACGAGAAGACTCAGAACGAGAACGTGAAGACCGACATGGAGTCTCTCTTCATCCAGAGCAAGGTGGCCAGCTGCGAGAACCTGATTGCACTCTTCACCCCCCGCTATGAGGCCAATTCCAATGATCTTGACCTCGCCACCAATATCGTGAAGATGATGTCCACCGCCGACAACTGCACCGACAACGACCTCTATCTGAAGGCCGCCACGACCATGCACACCCTCAACCCTTCGGCCGAGAGCGCATACTTCCTGTTCAGGCTCAATGTCAACAAGAACCCTGAGGCTGCATCCAAGTTCATGGACGAGGCTCTCGCAAGTCAGGATCTCGATCCTGCCAAGATCGGCCAGTATAATCTCGAATATGCTACATTCTGCGTCAAGAACGGAATGGGCACCAAGGGTTATGCCGCTGCCCAGAGGGCTCTCGAGGCTGATCCCGCCCTTGCAGGAAACTGCTACTATCTGATGGGAACCGTCTGGGGCACAATGTCCTGCGGCGGTGACGAAATCTCCCGCAGAGCTCCCTACTGGGTCGCTGTGGACTACATGAACAAGGCAAAGAACGCCGACGAGTCCCTCACCGAGACCTGCAACAACATGATCCGCCAGTACAGTGTGTACTATCCCCAGACCGCTGAGGCCTTCATGTATGACATCACGGACGGCCAGTCCTACACCGTTTCCTGCGGCGGACTCAGAGCCACCACTACCGTGAGAACCCAGAAATAATCTGATTTTCCTTTGGACAAAGGAATGAAAATATTGACGAGGATGGCAACCGCCTGCGCGGTTGCTATCATCGTTTTTTCTTGTAAGTCAAAACTTTCCGAAGCGGATGCCATAGACCTGTCGTCCACGCCCCTGCAGATGGTGGACAGCGTATATATGCTCCAGACCAAGAACGGACAGGTGCAGATGCGCGCCGTGACCGCCAGGATGGAGAGGTTCGATTCCGACACGCTCACCAGCGAAATCTTTTCCGGCGGGCTGAAGGTCTATGCCTATAAGGACGACGGGGTGCTGGAGTCCACCATTACCGCGGACCGTGCCAGGCACGACACCAGAAAGGCCGACGGCAAGACCGTGGAACTGTGGATGGCGTTCGGCGAGGTGGTCATCAAAAACATAGAGAAGGACCAGACCATGGAGACCGACACTATCTATTGGGACCGGACCGCACAGGAAATCTATACGGACTGCTACATCAGGATGTACTCTCCGGACGGCTTCATGCAGGGCTATGGGATGAAGTCGGACGAGAGGGCCCGCAATTCAGTGATCCTCCGGCCGTTCAACAGCTACGGAGTCATCGTGAAGGACACGACCGAAGTGCTTGTGGACACCGTCAATTTCATAGGTCCGAGGCTGAAAAAGTGAGGGCCATGTCATTACTTTTGATGAAATTGCGGAAAATTACTATCTTCGCAGTCTATGCGTTTTAGAAAACTAAAAAATTAAAGAATACAATGGCAGTACTTGAAAAAATCCGCGTGAAGTTCGGACTGGCCGCATCGATCATCATCGCCATCGGCCTCCTTTCCTTCATAGTTGATCCTAGCGAGATCATTTCCGCGGTACAGAACATGTCCTCCAAGTATGACGTGGGCGAAATCAACGGAAAATCCATTTCCTACACCGATTTCCAGTCCGAAGTGGAGAATATGACCACAATCAATGAGATGACG
>CAVIVH010000016.1:8480-13988 GCA_963646185.1 bacterium
GGGCTCCGAGGCACAGCAGCAGATCAGAAACGCCGTGTGGCAGGACCTGGTCTATAGGAATCTTTTCCTCAAGAAGGCTCAGGCTGCCGGCATCCGCGTGGGCGAGGCCGAGATGGTGGATCTCACCACCGGCAACGACCTTTCTCCGCTCATTGCCCAGAACCCGGTTTTCCTCGACGAGAACGGCCAGTTCTCAAGGGCTCTGCTTTCCGACTTCATCCACAATGTCAATTCTGACCAGACCGGCAATCTCCGCCTCTACTGGAACTATCTTCAGAATTCGGTATCCAGCAGCCAGTACAGCCAGAAGTACTATTCTCTCTTCACCGCCGCTTCCCTGCCGAACGCTCTCCAGGTGAGCAGCGAGATTGCCGAGAACAACACCACTGCCGACGCCGAGTTCGTGATGATTCCTTTCGGATATCAGCCCGATTCGACTCTCTCCGTCTCCGACAGCGAGATTAAGGCATACTACAACGCACACAAGAAGTTCTACAGGCAGCAGGCCAACAGAGACATGGAATATGTCGTCTATGAGGTCGTGCCTTCCGAGAAAGATATCAACGACATGAAGGAGACCGTCGCCGGCCTCTATGAGGAGTTCGCCTCCACGGACAACATGAAGGCATTCCTTCTCAAGAATTCCGACAGGGCCTATTCCGAGTACTGGTACAAGAAGGGCGAGCTTTCCACCGTCTATTCCGGTATCGACAACTTCGTGTGGGAGGGCAATTCCGCCGTGTCCGACATCATGACCAGCAGGAACAACTTCTATGTGGCCAGAGTCCTGGATACCAAGATGATTCCCGACTCCGCATATGTCAAGCACATCCTGCTCCAGGGCACCAATGCCAAGAGCGAGGCCGACAGCCTTGTGAACGTGATCAAGAAGGGTGAGAACATCTCTAACCTCGCTGCCACCTATTCCCTCGACAAGAGTTCCATGGCGGACGGTGAGCTCGGTGCCATCGGCTGGATGACCCAGAGCTATCTCATCCCCGGATTCGAGTCTGTGATCACCGCGAAGGTGGGCGAGCCTTATGTCATTGACACTCAGTATGGCACACATGTCGTCCTGGTGACCAGGAAGAGCCGGCCTGTGGAGAAGAAGCAGGTGGCCATCCTGGAGAAGGATGTCCTCGCAAGCAAGGAGACATTCAACGACTACTATGCCAAGGCCAACACCTTCGCAACCATGGCAGCCGGCGGATATGACAACTATAAGAAGGCTGTGGACAGCCTGAAGGTCTATTCTCACCCCGTCAACGGCATGCTCGAGAGCTCCGACAAGCTCGGCGCAATCGACAATACCAAGGAGGTTACCCGCTGGGTCTATGAGAACAAGGCCGGCAAGGTGTCCCCGATTCTCACCATCGACAACAACTATTTCTTCATCGCTACCGTCAAAAACATCCACAAGGAGGGTTATGCAAGCGTGAACGAGGTGGCTTCGACCATCCGCCAGTCTCTTCTCATGAAGAAGCAGGGCGAGAAGAAGCAGGCTGAGGTCAAGGAGCTGATTGCAGGTCTGACCGACATGGAGGCCATCGCCGGCAAGCTCGGTTCCACGGTGAGCACCCAGAGCGGCATCGCCTTCTCTTCCATCAATAGCCAGGGTCTTGATCCCGCCTTTATCGGCGCCGTTTCCGTCGCTCCCGAAGGAAAGGTCTGCGGTCCGGTTCTCGGCTCCATCGGAGTGTATGTGTTCAAGGTCACTTCCCGTGACACAGGTTCCTATTACACCGAGGACGATGCAAAGGCACGTGATGCCCGCTATGCAAGCTATAACAGCCAGCTCATCCTCCCTGTCATGATGGATGACGCAGATGTCAAGGACAATCGCGCAAGGTTCTATTAATAGACCGTCCGCATAAGAAAAAGGAGTGACTGAAAAGTCACTCCTTTTTTTGTGTCAATTATATTGAGCGAGCATTTGGCAGGCTCCCTCCGGAGACCTTCCGATCAGACGTTGAAGAGGAAGTGCATGATGTCGCCGTCCTGGACGACATAGTCCTTGCCCTCGATTCCCATCTTGCCGGCGGCGCGGACTGCGGCCTCCGACTTATAGGCCACAAAATCCTCATATTTGATGACCTCTGCCCTGATGAAACCCTTCTCGAAATCGCTGTGTATGACTCCGGCGGCCTTCGGCGCCTTGTCTCCGGCGTGGATGGTCCATGCGCGGCACTCGTCGGCGCCGGCGGTGAAGAAAGTCTGCAGGCCCAGCAGCCGGTAGGCGCTCTGGATGAGCCTCACCACGCCCGATTCCTTGAGACCGAGCTCCTCCAGGAACATCTGGCGGTCCTCATAACTCTCCATCTCGGCGATGTCGGACTCGGTCTTGGCGGCGATTACCAGGATCTCGGCGTTCTCGTCCTTCACGGCCTCCCTCACGGCGTCCACATAGGCGTTGCCGCTCACGGCTGAAGCCTCGTCCACATTGCACACATACATCACCGGCTTGTTGGTGAGCAGGAACAGGTCCTTCGACAAGGCCTCCTCCTCTTCGTTCAGCAGAACCACGGTGCGGCAGGACTTGCCGGCCAGCAGCGCGTCACGGTATCTTTCCAGCAGGGCCACAAGCTTCTTCGCCTCCTTGTCGGCTCCGATCTTGGCCTGCTTCTCCACCTTGGCCAGCCTGGACTCCACGGCCTCCAGGTCCTTGATCTGCAGCTCCGTGTCCACGACTTCCTTGTCCCTGACCGGGTCCACGCTTCCGTCCACATGGACGATGTTGCCATCGTCAAAGCAGCGCAGCACATGGAGAATGGCGTCGGTCTCGCGGATGTTGGCCAGAAACTGGTTGCCCAGGCCCTCGCCTTTGCTCGCGCCCTTCACCAGGCCCGCGATGTCCACTATGTCCACAGTGGCGGGAATAGTCCGCTTGGGGCTGCACATCTCGGTGAGAACCTCCAGACGCTTGTCCGGAACATTGGTGGAACCGAGGTTTGGCTCTATGGTGCAGAAGGGGAAGTTGGCGCTCTGAGCCTTGCCGGAGCTGATGCAATTGAAAAGAGTCGATTTCCCGACATTAGGGAGTCCGACTATACCGCATTTAAGTGACATTGATATTCGATTAAGGAGCACAAAGTTAGTAAAATTCGGAATTCTTTACCCCGGATGCGCGATTTATGGCTTTATTTGGGCCATGAAGACACTGTGTGTATTGTTTATGTTTCTGGCCCTTCAGCCGGGCGGAAACGGGGCGCAGGGGCGTCTCGGAATCATGTTCTGGAACCTCGAGAACTTCTTCGACTACCGGGACGGCGGCGGTGGCGAATCCGACACCGAATTCTCTTCTTTCGGCTCCCGCCACTGGGGCAAAAAGAAATTTCTCGCCAAAAGGGACGCCGTGGCCAAGGCGATAATGTGGACCGGAGGAGAGAAGGGCTCAATGCCGGACATAGTGGCCGTGGCCGAGGTGGAGAACCGCCGGGTGATGAGAACCCTGGCGGAGGACACCGCGCTGCGGAAATATGGCTATGGAATCGTGCACCGGGACTCGCCCGACAGGCGCGGCATAGACGTGGCGCTGATGTACAGGAGGAATGCACTCGAGCTTGTCTCCGGCTCCGCGCTCCGGGTCGGCGGGACCAGGGACGGAGACACTCTGGTGACCAGGGACATACTCCTCGCCGTGTTCACGGTGAAGAATTCTCCCGGGGGAGGCCGGCTCGCAGTGCTCGTGAACCATCATCCGTCCAAATACGGAGGCGGAGACACCGACTGGAAGCGCGATGCGGCCATGGAGCGGATGACCGGGGCTGTGGACTCGCTCATGCGGCTGGGAATCAGCAATATAGTGTGCACCGGCGATTTCAACGATATCCCGGAGAACATCCGCTTTCCCGAGGGCGGGGAGGGCCTGCTGGTGAATCTCGCCCGTCCGCTGTCGGAAGAGGGGAAGGGGACCATACGCTATGCCGGCAGATGGGAGATCATAGATATGTTCATGGTCAGCCCCGGTCTTGCGCCGCGCGCCCGCATGGACATAGTCCGGATTCCTTTCCTCATGGTCCGGGACAACGTGCATGCCGGCGAAAAGCCTTTCCGGACATGGTCGGGGCCGCGATATGCCGGCGGCGTCAGCGACCATTGCCCGGTATATCTCGAAATCACGGGATTTTAGATGCCCTTTTTGCTTCCGGCGGTGGAGAAAAATTCGCTAAAGTCAAAGGCTCTTGTTAAATTTGTGGAATGCGCCCGGAATGCGCCACGCACCCGGTCTGCGACTGAAAACAACACAAAACAGAATAACTATGGACATGAAAACAAAAATCCACGAGAAATTCACATCTCTCTATGGAAAAAGCGGAAGAGTCTTCACCTCTGCCGGACGAATCAACCTTATAGGCGAGCATACTGACTACAACGGAGGATATGTGTTCCCCGGAGCCATCGACTGCGGCATCGTGGCCGAAATCGACCCCAACGGCACCGACAAGGTCCGCGCATATTCCCTCGACTATGATGCATATGTGGAGTTCGGCCTCAAGGAAGAGGACAAGCCCGAGCAGGCATGGGCCAGATACATCTTCGGAGTATGCCGCGAGACCGCCAAGAGAGGCGGAAAGGTGGAAGGCTTCAATGTCGTGTTCGCCGGAGACGTTCCCCTCGGAGCCGGCCTTTCTTCCTCCGCCGCCCTTGAGAGCACATTCGCATATGCCCTCAACGAGCTCTATGGCAACAATATAGACAAATTTGAGCTTGCCAAGATCGGCCAGTCCACCGAGCACAACTACTGCGGCGTGAACTGCGGAATCATGGACCAGTTCGCCTCCGTGTTCGGAAAAGAGGGCAGCCTGATCCGTCTGAACTGCAAGACTCTCGAGTATAAATATTTCCCCTTCAACCCCAAGGGCTACCGTCTCGTCCTTATCGATTCATGCGTGAAGCACGAGCTCGCATCCTCCGCCTACAACAAGCGCCGTCAGTCCTGCGAGAACGCCGCCGCGGCCATCAAGAAGAACCATCCCGAGATCGAGTTCCTCAGCGACTGCAACAGGCTCTGGCTTGACGAGGTCCGCGGAGAGATTCCCGAGGAGGATTTCCTCAGGGCCGAGTATGTGATCGGTGAGGTCCAGAGAGTGCTGGACGTCTGCGACGCTCTGGAAAGAGGTGACTATGAGACCGTTGGTGAGATGATGTACCAGACTCATTTCGGACTCAGCAAGCTCTATGAGGTCAGCTGCGAGGAGCTCGACTTCCTCAACAAGCTCGCCCGCAAGCACGACGTGACAGGTTCCAGGGTTATGGGCGGCGGTTTCGGCGGCTGCACCATCAACCTCGTCAAAGACGAGCTCTATGACGCCTTCATCGAGGACGCAAAGGCCAAGTTCGCCGAGAAATTCGGCCACGCTCCCAAGGTCTATGACGTCGTCATCAGCGATGGTGCCCGCGAGCTCAAATAAGCTTGGGCATATGACAATAACGGCCGGAAAGTCAATCGCTTCCCGGCCGTTTTTTATTTGGGGGCCGGCCGTCATCCGGCCGGACTCACGCTATTTT
>CAVIVH010000017.1:0-2387 GCA_963646185.1 bacterium
GGCGCTCTACATCACCACCGACATGCTGAGCACGGAGTTCCGGAAATCGCTGGTCGCGGCGGTGAGCGGAAACAAGGGCCAGGTGCCTCTGCACATGTTCCTCTATGACCCGAAATCTGGCTACAACATAGAGTTCAACAGCCGGAAATTCCATGTCGCCACCTCGCAGGAATTCCTCCAGAGGCTTTCCGAGATGAAGATCCCCTACAAGGTGTTCAAGAAATAGCGAAGGCCCGCTCCTGCCTTTTCACGGCGCGGAACAGGCCTTTGTCTAAACTCCTATTAAGTTAATCCTCGGTCTCCTCGGGCCATCCCTGGGCCTTCAGAGGCAGCTCGACGCCCTCCGGAGTGACCAGGACGGCGCCGGCTTCGGGCAGGGCCAGATGGCCTATGATGTCGAAGACCTGGAAGTCGTGGCGGAAGGTTTCGAACCTGGAGATGGGCACGGTGAAGAGGAGCCTGCAGTCGTCGCCGCCGTTCATCGCGGCCGAGACCGGGTCTATGTCCAGCTCCTTTCCATACTCGAAGGAATTGCCCTCGAAGGGTATCTTTTCAGCATAGATCTTGGCGCCGAGGCCAGTGTCTCGCGAAAGGCGCTTCACGGTGTCGGCGAGTCCGCGGGTGACGAAGTAGCCGGCGGAGGGGACGATGCCGCTTTCGTCCAGATGAATCAGGATGTCGGGATTTAGCTCGGGCTTGAGATAGGAGCCCACCATCATGCGGTATTTGTCCAGGTCGGGCTGCACTCCGTCCTTTTCGAACTTTTTCTTGGCCCTGTCCAGCACGAGGAAGCCTATGTAGGCCGCGCCGAGGCTGCCGGACACGCAGATGAGGTCCTTGGACTCGGGAGCGGGCATCTTCAGGGAGACGGGGGTCTCGCCAGAGGCCGAAATTCCTACAGAAAAGCCGTTTTTAGAGGGCTGAAGGTCGAGAGACAGTGCAGAATACCCGAACTCCCCTGCGGCCGCGATGACGCCCTCCCAGAGCTCTTTCACCTGGGCGAAGTCCAGCTTGGCCGAGACGCCGAGCCTCACGTCCAGCGAACGGGGATGCGAAAGTGAGGCAAAAAGCTCGCCGGTGACCTCCACCACGGCCTTGTAGCCGAGATGTTTCAGGGGGAAATAGACCAGATCAAAGTCGATTCCCTCCAGAAGCATGCGGGATGCGGTGGTGATATAGGCCTTTGCCGCCGTCTCGAAACGGGACGCGGGGGCGTTTTTGTACTGCGTGCCCTCGAAAAGGGCCTCTATGGCCGCCTCGCGGCCCATATCGGAGAAGTTCTTGTCTGCCATGCCGTTTTCTGTTGAACGGCTAAAGTTAGCCCAATAATCGGAAAGAAAAAAGCCCGCCCCGGTTCAGGGCGGCGGGCGGGAAACAAAACGGCCGGGATCTCTGCCCCGGCCGTAAAGATTATATCAGGTCTGAATTATCTGACTTTGATGCTGTAAGGGAACTGTGCCTCAGGTTCGGGCTCCTTGTCGAAGCTCCAGTCGGAGACGGGATGCTCGGTGGGAGCGCCCATCACGACAAGCCAGAGGTACTGTGCGCCTGCGGGAACATCATAGGAGATGGTGTTGTTCTTCTGGCTGTACATGTCGCCGTAGGTGGACTTGCCGTCAGCGCCGACACAAACGAAGCCATAGCGATAACCGGCCTTGTCAACAGCGGTCTTGGAGAAGCCTTCGATACCGGCCTCGGCCCTGAAGTCAACGGTCACCTTGCCGCCTTCCTTGGGGAATGCGACGGGAACCGCGTTGAAGCCGTAGTTCTCGGGGCAGTTGCTCTCGGCAACTCTCATCCAGCCGTCAGACAGAGGAGTGAGGGCTGTGACATTCTTGTTGGCATAGGGACGGCTCTCGTTCCACACGCGGTCGAAATCCCAGTTCACGAAATGGCGGCATGCGTCGAACATCTCGTCGTCGAACTGAGTCTGGTTGAGGCCTGCAAGGCGCTTGTACTCCATGACAGCGTCCTCGCCCTTCTCACCGCTTCTGAAGAACTCACCGATGAACTTCTGACCATGTTTGAGAGACCAGTACTCGAGCACATAGGGTGAGTGGTACATGTTCTCATAGGAGCAGAAAGCCTTGTGGGTGAGCTTGTTCCAAGCCTCCCAGTGGTACTTCTCGCTGGTCTGCCATGCGGGGTTGACCTGCCAGAGCATCCACTGTGCGCCGTTCTCGATGAGAGATCCGCCGCCGGAGCCGTTGCCGTCGCAGCTGCTCTGAATCTGGAAGCAATGTCCCAGCTCATGGGCAAGCACGTTGAGCTCAGGGTTCTTGAGTCTGGGAGGGGTGACCCACAGACCGCCGATCACATCGTCCACGCATCCGCCGTAAGCGGTGCCTTCGAGATCGTAGCGGACATAGCAGTTCATGCGATAGGTG
>CAVIVH010000017.1:2397-13042 GCA_963646185.1 bacterium
GTACTTATAGAAGGACTCGAGCTTTGCGGCAAGTGCCTTGGGGTCGAAAGTCATGTCCTGGCCGTCGAGCTTGGGAGCCTTGGTGGGGTCAGAACCGAAACCTTTCTGCCAGAAGATGGCGATGTTGTCGGTGCAGTAGAGTCTCTTGTAGCTCCACTCGCTGTTCTCGTTGTTCAGGTCCATGCTGTCCCATTCCTTCTCCACATAGATCTTCTTTCCCTTGGGAAGAGCCACTGCGGGAGCGCGCTTGACAGACAGGCGGACGGTGATGCTGCCGTGGACAGGGATGGTGGCGACAAGGTGGGATTTTGTGGTTCCGATGTCCTTGTGCTGCCAGATGTCGCGGACGGTGTACTCGTTGTTCTTGAAGTTGATGTCGCGGGCGAAGTACATGGTCTGGTCGTTCCAGTCATAGTCAAGCTCCCACGGCACGCTGCCTCTGTTGAGGAAGCAGACTGCGATTTCCTTGTTGCTGAGAGGCTTTGCCCAGATCTCGCGGTCGCCCATGTCCATGAAAGGAACGGCCTGCTGGCCGAGGGTGTCCTGGTTGATGGCGATGGCCTCCCTGTTGGTGAGGATCTCGATGGTCTGCATGCTCATGTCGCGCAGGTCGTTACCGCTCATAAGGGGAGCGGCAAGCATGCACCACATGGAGAAGTGGGAGATCTGCTCATCCTTTGTCATGTGGCCGTTGCCCACCTCGAGCATTTCTGCGTCGTTCCAGTGGCCGGGGCCGGCATAGGGATAGAGGTCTCTCATGGCGTCGATACATCCGGTCACGCCCACGCCGCCCCAATCAAAGGTGCAGTCGAAGCAGGCGCGGATGTCGGGGGTAACCCTCCAGAGGTGGCCGATGCCGGCACCCCATTCCCAGGGCTTGTTCTCACCCCACTCGCAGATGCTGAGGATGATGGGATGGCCGGTAGCCTTGATGGCGTTGGCCATGGTGAGGTAGGCGCTGCGGGCGTCCTGACCCTCGTTGTCGCACCAGTCATATTTCAGGTAATCGACACCCCACTCGGCATAGGTCTTGGCATCAACGAACTGATAGCCCATGCTGCCGGGACGTCCCTGGCAGGTGTGTGTTCCGGCGCAGGAATAGATACCGAACTTGAGTCCGAGGCTGTGCACATAGTCGGCAACTGCCTTCATGCCGTTGGGGAACCTTTCGGGATCCACGACGATGATGCCGTTGCTGTCGCGGTCAACCTGCCAGCAGTCGTCGATGACGACATACTCGTAGCCCGCGTCTTTCATACCGGAGGAAACCATCGCGTCGGCGATTTCCTTGATGAGAGTTTCGCTGACATTGCAGCCGAATCTGTTCCAGCTGTTCCAGCCCATGGGAGGAGTGGGTGCAAGTGCGCGCCACTGCTCGTCAGTAAGAGGTTTTACACTTTCCTGACCAAAAAGGCCAAGGCAGCAAAAGCATGCTGCCATGGCCATTATGAGAGATTTGATCTTCATTTATATAGAACGATTATCTGTTTTCAGGTATCGGCTATTCGTAAGGCTGAAGGTCTAGGTACTTGGGAGACTTGTTGTACTCGGAGCGAGACAGAGGGAGCCAGTAGTACTTGTCACCCTTCCATTCGCGCTGGTCGATGCTGACCTTGAGGTCGTACTCCTTGTGGCCGTCTGCATACTTGGTAACCTTGCATCCGAGCACAGGGTTAGCATACTCCTCGTCCATCCTCATCCAGCGGCGCATGTCGGTGAAGCGGGTGCCTTCGAACATGAGCTCGATTTCGCGCTCATACTCGAGAGCCGCTCTCACGTCGCCTGTTGCATCGGGAAGGAGGGCGCGGTTGCGGACCATGTTGATGTACTTGAGAGCCTCAGCATCGTTTCCGAGCTCGAGCTGGCACTCAGCATAGTTGAGATAGATCTCGGACAGGCGGATGAAGACCCACGGTGCATCCCACTGCTGGGTTCCATAGCTGTCGAAGTCGGGAGAGTAGGATTTACGTATCGCGTAACCTGTGTTGGAAGCATTCCACCAGTACTCACCCTCCGAGCTGTCAAGTCCGGGAACAACGCCCTCGCCACCGGCGACGAAGGTCTCAACTTTACGATGGTCATCGCCATATCCCCAATAAGAGCCGTCACCGAGGATGTTGGCCCAGTAGCGAATCTCAAGATTCGTCCAAGGGTTCACAGTTTTGTCGGTGTAGGGGTCCTGAGGAGTTCCGTCATACTTCTGAATCTTGCTGACAAGGTTCTGAGTGGGGTCGAATGTTCCCCATCCCTCGAAGCCGTTACCGGGGCCGCAAGGCACACGATGAGTCATACCCATAGGAGTGGAGTTGGTATCGGACCAAGCGTTCTCATAGTTGGGGTTGTAAATCTTCTCCCAGATGAACTCGGGGCTGTCAGCGTCATAGAAGAGAGCTGCATAATCCTCGACATACTTCTGAACATCTTCAGGAGAGGAGAGGGTTGTTCCTTCGGGAGCAATCTGCACAAGGCTGTAAACGCCCAGGTCGATGACTGCCTTTGCAGCATCAGCGGCTGCCTGCCATCTTGCTGTGGTGGTCTTGTCCTTGCCGCCGCTGTAAAGAGGGGAGGCCTTGTAGAGGAGCACCCTGGACTTGAGGGCGAGAGCTGCACCCTTGGTGGCGCGGCCGTGGTCGCTGTCGTCAGAATACTCGAGAGGAAGGAGCTCGGCAGCCTTGTCGCAGTCGCCCACGATGAAGTCAGCCACGGTGTCCATATCCGATCTTCCCTTGGTGTACTCGGAATCAAGCTCATAAGGCTCGTCCACAATCACGATTCTTCCGAAGAAGGTGTAGAGGAGGGAATAGAACCATGCCCTGAGATAGTAGCCCTGTCCCTTCAGCTCGTTTTTCCACTCAATATCAGATTCGGTATCTGCGGGAACGCCGTCAATGTTCTTGAGGAAGGTATTGATGGTGTTGATGTAGCTGTAGTAGTAGCTCCACATGTAGTAATGGTCATCGTAGTTGCTGAGATAAGCCGCATCCGGCGACATAAGGCAGTGGGTCATGTTGTTGGTGCCATAACCGTGCTTGTGATAGGTCTCCTCGGAGAAATTGTCCAGAAGGGTGTTGGTGGAAAGATATCCCCTGACCTCATTGTAGGCCATGTTGAGATATGCCTCCGAGAGATTGAGATCGCTCCACACTGCTTCATCCGTGAATGAATCCAGGGGCTTCTGGTCAAGGATACTGGTGCAGGATCCAAGGCCGAGGCAAGCGATCGCGGAAGTTATAAAGATTGCTATTTTTTTCATGTTTCAGTGCTTTTTAGAATGTGAGGTTGACACCGAAGTTAATCATACGCTGAAGAGGATACTCAGTGATGCTTCCCACCTCAGGATCGGCGACCTTGAAGCTGTCGATGGTGAAGAGGTTGGTACCGCTCACGTAAACGCGGAGGTTCTCCACGTTGATCTTGCTGACGATGCTCTTGGGAAGAGTATAGCCGAGCTCGACGGACTTGAGCCTCAGGAAAGCGGTGTTGCGCAGCCACCATGTGGAGTACTGACCGTTCCATGTGTCGCAATAGGTCTGCTTGATGAGCGCCTTAGGATATTTTGCGGTGGCGTGTGTGGAAGCGTCGCTTTCAACATAACGGCCGTCGAAATATTCCTGGACCATGTTCATGGTAGGCATGAAGAGGGTCTTGGCCTGTGCCTGGCCCTGGAAGAAGACATTGAGGTCGATGCCTTTCCATCCGCCGTTCAGGGTGATACCGTAAACGATCTTAGGAGTAGCCGTGCGGTTGATGCGGATCCTATCGTTGGCGGTGATGACACCGTTGCCGTCGGTATCCACATACTGGAGGTCTCCGGGGGTCACGTTGTCATCGATGGTGGCGCTGTTGTCAATCTCATCCTGAGTCTGATAGATCTTGACGGCCTTGTAGATCAGCTGGCTGTCGATAGGATAGCCTTCCTGCCTCTGCCATTCGGGAGTGTTCTCAGCCTCGTCGATATATTTGACCTTGTTCTGAGCCCAGGTGATGTTGCCGGTCACGCCCCAGCTGAGGTCACCCTTGCTGTCGCGGTAGGAGCCGACGAACTCGACACCCTGGTTGTCAACGATACCGAGGTTCTCGTCAGGGAGGGAGATTCCGGAATAAGAAGGAACGGAAGCGTTTCTCTCGTAAAGAATGTCGCTACGGCGGCTGAAGAAGTAGTCACCCTCGAGGGAGAACTTCTGCAGGAAGTTGGCGACGAAACCGACGTTGGTAGTCTTTGCGGTTTCCCACGTGATTTCAGGGTTGGCAACTCTGTCAAGATACAGGGCCTTGGCCTGGTTGATGGAATCCTTGGTACCGAAAGCGACACCGGCAGAGCTGAACTTATACTGGCTCATGTACTGGTAGGCATCGACATAGTCGTTACCCATCATACCCCAGGAAGCCTTGAGCTTGAAGAATCCGACATAGGGCTTGATGTTCTCCCAGAAGCTTTCCTCGGAAAGAACCCAACCTGCGGAGAACGAAGGGAAGAGACCCCATCTGTGGCTCTTCTCGAAGTTCATGGAACCGTCGTAACGGAGAGTGGCCTCGAGGAGGTACTTGCTCTTGTAGTCGTAGTTGATACGGCCGAACACATTCACGCGGGAAGTAGCGTTGGAATAACCGTTGTTGCTGAGATCCTCAGGATCGTCGCTACCTGCGAAGAGCTCGGGGATAGCATCGGAAAGATAGTTGGTACGGCCTGCGGACAGATAGTGATATCTGTACTGGTTCTGCTCGTAAGCTGCGAAAGCGGTGAAATGGTGAGCATCGTTGAAGGTGCGCTCATATCCGATCCTTCCGTGAAGAGTGAAGGACAGGGAGTTGGAGGCGCTGTTGCTGACGCTGATCACACCTGTAGCGGATCTTCTGGAGTTGTACTCGCCTGTAGCGGCGTCATACAGATAGAGGTCGTAGGGCTTGCTGAGAGACCTGCTGTCCTCGAAGTTCATATCCACAGCTGCATAACCTTCAGCATAGAGTCCCTTGGTGATGACATCGAGGTCGATGTGGAGGAGGGGCTTGAGGGTGAGGGTGTTGTTGTGGGTCTTGGAATATCCGGGGATATCGGTCACCATGATGGCGGCGTTGTTGGTCACACCGTCATAACCGACTCTGGGGAGTCCGTTCGGATAGTAGGGAGCGGCGCCCGGGAAGGTGGTGAGGAAGTAGGTGTAGATGGAGCTCGTGGAGCTGCCGCCCTGATTCCTGGTCTCGCGGCGTCCGAGGACGTCCATGCTCATGCGGATAGCATTGGAAATCTTGGCATCGACGTTGGACACGAACTGAATCTGGTTGTAGTTCTGGGCAGCGTTCTTGTAGAGAGCGTCCTGATACATGTACTGTGCGGAGGTGTAGAAGGAGAGCTTCTCGTTACCGCCGGAAACAGACACTGAGTGCTGAGTCTTGCTGGACCAGTTCTTGGCAACGGACTTCCACCAGTTGGTGTTAGGGTAGGAGACGGGGTCGTCGTTCAGTTTGTAGTGCTGCATCACATCGTCGGTGTATGTCAGACCGGACTGAGCGTGACGGTCCTGAGCGTCATACTCGTTCACATAGGTAGCGTAGTCATAAGCGTCAAGCATCTTGGGGACCCTTGTAGGCTGGGACATGGAGTAGCTTCCGTTGTAGTTGAGGGTGACCTTTCCGTCCTTACCGCGCTTGGTGGTAACGAGGATGACACCGTTAGCTGCACGCGCACCGTAGATGGCGGCGGAAGCGTCCTTAAGGACGGAGATGCTCTCGATGTCCTCAGGGTTCAGACGGGAGAACTCACGGCCTGCGACACCGTCCACGACGATAAGAGGAGCCACGTTGGATCCGTCGCTGTTGGAGAAGGTACCTTTACCGCGGATGAGGATGGTAGCGTCATCGGCGCCAGGCTCACCGGAACGGCTGTAGGCGATGACACCGGCGGTCTTACCAGCGAGGGTGTTGGTCATGTTGGCGGCGGAAACCTTCTTCAGCTCATCACCGTTCACAGCGGAGATGGAACCTGTGAGGGTTGCTTTCTTCTGCACACCGTAACCCACGACAACCACGTCGTCGAGGAACTCGACATCGGCGGTGAGAGTGACGTCAATCGTTGTTCTTCCGCTCACCTTCACTTCCTGAGTGGTGTAACCGATTGACGAGAAAGTGAGAGTAGCATCGCTGGGAACGCTGATGGAGTACTTTCCGTCAAGATCCGTCACGGCTCCGTTGGTGTTGCTCTGCACGACAGCGACTCCGATAAGGGGTTCACCATTGGCGTCAACAACGGTACCAGTGACAGTGATGACATTCTGCTGAGCTGTAGCATAAGCTTCAGCATCAGCCGCATAGGCAGACACCCCGTTATATGCGCCGAGAAGGCACAAAAGGGCACAACCTACCATTAACTGCTTTTGGTTCATACTTTAATTTGGTTGTTAGACTATAAAAATTGGTTATCAGTAATTTTCAGATTTAGACCTGAACTCCGCTAAAATACGCAGAATTTCGGCAAATAAGGCATATTTTATCGTTAAATATGCGCGAAAAATGTTTTACGTTTTTTAGTAACTTGTTTCCGGCGCAGTCTTTTTGAAACAAAGATGACGCCGGAAACAACAATCTGCTCCGTTACAGATTTTTCAGCAGAGTGGTCATGCTCACCTTGGCCTCGATGTGGGAGCGCAGCTGGCCCATGGGGATGCGGACCTGCTCCATGGTGTCGCGGTCGCGGACAGTCACGGTGCCGTCCACAAGCGAGTCGTTGTCGACAGTCACGCAGAAGGGAGTTCCGATTGCGTCCTGGCGGCGGTATCTCTTTCCGATGCTGTCCTTCTCGTCATACTGGTAGTTGAAGTCATATTTGATTTCATCGACCACCTTCTGCGCGAGCTCCGGCAGACCGTCTTTCTTGACGAGCGGGAGCACGGCCACCTTGACGGGAGCGAGAGGTGCGGGGATCTTCATCACGACCCTCTTCTCTCCGCCTTCGAGGTCCTCGACGCAATAGGAGTGCGAGAGCACTGCCAGCACCATGCGGTCCACGCCGATTGATGTCTCCACGCAGTAGGGTACATAGCTCTCGCCGAGCTCGGGATCGTAATACTGAATCTTCTTTCCGGAAAGCTTCTGGTGGTTTCCGAGGTCGAAGTCAGTTCTGGAATGGACACCCTCGAGTTCCTTGAAGCCGAAGGGGAAGTTGAATTCTATGTCAGTGGCAGCGTTGGCGTAGTGGGCGAGCTTCTCGTGGTCATGGAAGCGGTAATTCTCTGCGCCCATGCCCAGGTTCACATGCCATTTCATCCTGTTCTCCTTCCACTTTTTGAACCACTCCATCTCGGTGCCGGGCTTCACGAAGAACTCCATCTCCATCTGCTCGAACTCCCTCATGCGGAAGATGAACTGGCGGGCGACAATCTCGTTTCTGAAAGCCTTTCCGATCTGGGCAATTCCGAAAGGAATCTTCATGTGGCCGGTCTTCTGGACATTGAGATATTCGATGAATATTCCCTGGGCCGTCTCGGGGCGGAGATAAATCTTGTTGTCCTCGTCAGAGCCGGTGTTGCCGATCTGAGTGCTGAACATGAGGTTGAACTGGCGCACGTCGGTCCAGTTCTTGGTGCCGGACACAGGGTCCACTATGTCGCAGTCGAGAATAATCTGTCTGTATTCGTTGAGGTCGTTGACCTGCTCTGCGGTCACATAGCGGTTGTGCACCTCGTCATATTTGGCCTGCTCGCGGAGCACGTTGGGGCTGGTGGCGCGGAACTGTGCCTCGTCAAAAGAGTCGCCGAACTTCTTCCTGCCCTTGGCGACCTCCTTGTTGATTTTCTCTTCGATCTTGGCGAGGTAGTCCTCAATCAGGACGTCGGCCCTGTACCTCTTCTTTGAGTCCTTGTTGTCGATGAGAGGATCGTTGAAAGCGGCGACATGGCCGGAAGCGACCCAGGTCTTGGGGTGCATGAATATGCAGGAGTCGATGCCGACCACGTTCTCGTTGAGACGGGTCATGGCCTCCCACCAATACCTCTTTATATTATTCTTGAGCTCGGCACCCATCTGGCCATAGTCATAGACAGCTGCCAGACCGTCATAAATCTCGCTGGACGGAAAAATGAATCCGTACTCTTTGCAATGGGCGACAAGCACCTTGAAAAGTTCTTCCTGAGTCATATTGCTTTATTGTTACAAACACGCAAAAGTAAACATTTTATTCGAATATATCGACGAACCGGGCCCTGATTTCGGGAGATGCGACCTCGTCCAGAGGCTTGAGGATGAAGGGGCGGGATGATATAAGCCTATGTGGGACAGCGAGTTCCGCCGTATCCATCCGCAGGTTTCCGAAGAGCAGGATGTCTATGTCTATGACGCGGTCGTGATATATCCTGCTGCCGTCCGGAGCATATTCCGGAGCGTCTGTGCGGCCCATCTCCTTTTCGATTTGCTTACAGACCGAAAGCAGCGAGCGGGCGCCTTCCGCGTCCGGAGAAAAGCTGTCGCTGTCATAGACCGCGACGCAGTCCAGGAACGGCTGGCCGGAAAAGCCCCATGCGGGCGATTCGTCCAGGCCGGAGATGCGCACATGTTCCGAGCCTATGGCCTTGTCCAGCCGGTCCACGGCGTCCATGATGTTCCGCCTCCGGTCTCCGAGGTTTCCTCCCAGGGAAAGATAGATTTCCATAAAAATCAGTCGAGACCGAGGTCCACGCGGGCCTCGTCGGAGAGCATGCTCTGGTCCCACACGGGGTCGAACACCAGGTTTATGGTGCAGCTCTTGATTTTGGGCACGTCTTCCACGCCTTCCTTCACCTGCTGGAGCACTTCGTCGGCCATCGGGCAGTTGGGGGCGGTGAAAGTCATGGTTATGAACACATTATGGTCCTTGTCTATGAAGAGTTCGTAGATGAGTCCGAGGTCGTAGATGTTGACCGGAATTTCGGGGTCATAGATCTGCTTGAGCGCCAGAATCACATCGGAATAGAGCGGCGCCACTTCCTGAGCCTGTTCGGGCGTGAGCGGCTCGTGTTTCGGCGCTTCTTCGTGCACCTCGGTGACGGGGAAGGTCTGCTCCTTTTCCTCTTCGGGTTTTCTGTTTTCGTCCATCACTTGTTTTCCTCCGCTATTTTCTTGATTGTGGCAATCATCGAGACCAGTCCGTTGGCCCTGGTGGGCGAAAGGTTTTCCCTGAGGCCAATGTCCCCGATGAACGAGAAGTCGTCGCCGGCGATTTCTCCGGCCGTCCTTCCGGAATAGACGCTTATCAGCAGGGAGATTATGCCTTTAGTGATGATGGCATCGCTGTCGGCGCTGAAGAAGATGCGGCCTTCTTTCACCTCATAGTCCAGCCATACGCGCGACTGGCAGCCTTTGATAAGGCGGTCGTCGGTCTTTTTTTCTTCGGGATAGGAGTCCAGGCCTTTGCCCAGCTCTATCAGGTACTCATATTTGTCGAGCCACTCTCCGAACATGGAGAATGTGTCCACGACATTCTGTTTTGCGTCTTCCAGTGTTTCCATATAGTTTCCTTTTACAGGGGCCGGCCCCGAGCCTGTCGAGGGGCCCGCTTCAAATGGGGGCCTACGCCAGCATCGATATCGCCCTGTCGAGCGACTTGATGAAATATTCAGCCTCCTCCATGGTGTTATAGGGCGCCAGCGAAATCCTCAGCATTCCGGTGACTCCGAACCTGTCCATAAGCGGCTCAGCGCACATCTGACCGGACCTCGCGGCGATTCCCATCTTGTCCAGAATCAGCGCCAGATCCTCGTGGTGAACGCCCCGGACGGTAAAGGAAAAGAGCGGAATCTTCTCCTCTGTTCCATGTGGAACGCCATAGAGCGATATCCTCGGATCCGCTGACAGACGGTCGAACAAGAACTCGCCCACAGAGGCTGAATATTTGCTTAATTCCTTATCATTCAATATTTTCCAGACGCCTATGGCCTGTTTAAACGTGGCCTGCGCATTGAAATTCTGCGTCCCGGCCTCGAACTTCTCCGGAAGCGGCGCATAGGTCGTCTTCTCAAAACTCACATGGTCAATCATCTCGCCCCCGCCCATATACGGCGGCATCAGATCCAGCCATTTTTTCTTGCCATATAGCACTCCTGTGCCGGTGGCCGCATAGACCTTGTGACCGGAGAAGGCGTAGAAGTCGCAGTCCGCGTCCTGCACGTCCATGCCCTTGTGGACAACGCCCTGGGCTCCGTCAATCAGGACCGGGACATTCTTCGAGTGGCAGATCCGGACGATTTCCTTCACCGGATTGACAATTCCGAGCACATTGGAAATCTGCGCGACGGCGACGAGCTTAGTGCGCGGAGTGATGAGTGTCTGCAACGCATCGATGTCCAGAATTCCGCAGTCATCGACCGGCAATACTTTGAGGACGGCCTTTTTCCGCCCGCACATGAGCTGCCACGGAACTATGTCGGAATGATGCTCGGCTTGCGAGACTATTATTTCGTCCCCTTCGCCCACGAACGCCTCGCCGAATGAAAATGCCACGAGATTTATAGATGCCGTGGTTCCCGACGTGAACACAATCTCTTCCCTGGACGATGCGTTGAGAAACTTCTGCACGCAGTCCCTCGCCGATTCGTATTCATCGGTCGCCGCGGACGCAAGGGCGTGGACGGCGCGGTGGATGTTGGCGTTTTTATGGAGGGAGTTGTCCGACAGCGCG
>CAVIVH010000018.1:0-2207 GCA_963646185.1 bacterium
GCCCATCAGCGCCGAGTCCGGGACAGACCGGAACTTGGCCCCGATTCCAACAGCACGGCCGCAGGTCTTTTTCACAAAAGCCTTGCGGCCGTCGTCTTTTCTCCTAACTTTGCCGACATCGAAAGACTGGACAGAATGGACGGACCGACGGTTGACGAAAACAGCATTTCCGGACTGATTGCCGAAGAACTCCCCTCGCTCTCAAGGGGATACGGTTCGCGCGAACTGATTGCGCAGCACGGCGACTTCGTGCTCTACAAGGCGCAGAACCGCGGCAAATGGTTCAAGCTGAAAGCGCTCGGCGAGGCCGTGCGGCAAGATCCTTTCCGGCAGGCACTGCTCCAGAAGGAGTTCGAGCTGGGATATCCGCTTGAGCATCCGGGCATAGCCAGGACCTATGACTTCGTCTCCGACTCCGAACTCGGCCTCTGCATCGTGCAGGAATATGTGCAGGGGATGCGGCTGGACGAATGGCTGCACAACGGCAGGCCGTCGCGAAAGGCAAGGCGCAGAGCTCTAGGACAGCTGCTCGATGCTGTGGAATATCTTCATCTTCAAGGCATTGTCCACCGCGACCTCAAGCCCGGCAACATCCTCGTCACCGACAACGGAGCCAATGTCAAGCTGATAGATTTCGGACTCTCCGACTCGGACAGCTACGCCTGCCTCAAGCTCGCCGCCGGGACTCCGGGATATTCCTCGCCGGAGCAGCTGGAAGGCGGCCTGGACTCCCGCGGCGACATCTATTCCCTCGGGCGGATAATCCCCCTCTTCCGGCTGGGCGCCATTCATTCCCTGGTGGCCCGCAAGGCTTCCGCCTCCGATCCTTCCAGACGGTATCCGAGTCTTGACGCCCTGCGCTCGGCGCTTCGCAGGTGGCGCGCAGCCCTGGCCGGTGTCGCCGCAGCCGCAATCCTTGCTCTGTTTTGCTCCGGCACCTACACTCTCTCCCGGCTGACCGTCAACGAACTGAGAGGCGACTCCGTGCAGGTCTTCGAGAACATCGTAGCGCTGGCGCAGAAAGATGTGGAGGCTTATTATGCGCCGCTCGTGGAGCACAGCAGCCGGCGCCCGTATGATGAGCTGGCGGACATGAATTTCGCGGCGGACCATATGGCCCGGCATCCGCTTGAAGATTTTATAAACGAGACGGTCCGTCGCTATGCTGCCGAATATAAGCTTGATGCAACTGATGAACGGCTGCTGGACAGCGCCGTGCGCGAGCTCTGCGCCCGGGAATCCAACAAATGGGCACTAATCCTTGGGAGTGTAGGCGATGAGTGAGCTGAGGCCGCAGCCGGCGCCGCAGAGATAGGTCAGACCCGATTTGCCCCTGTGGCTCAAATCGCTGAGAATCAGCGGCTCCCCGAGCACGAAAGTCTTCACCGAAGCAGTGTCGCCCACCTGAAGATGTGAATTCTGCGATTCCACGACCTCGAAACGGTCGCCGCCCAGATATTTGAAGCAGCACTTCCTGTCGGGCTTCCATTCCACCTCCACGATATCGCCTACGTTCAGTGCGCCCGCTTCCACGATTCCCCTGCTGACAAAGCCCGAATCCGGCTCAAGATAGAGCTTGCGTTCCGCGAGATAGTTCTCCCAGCCGCGGTAGCCCCCGGCGCGGGAAAGAATCTCAAGCGTGGAGTAACGGATGCTCTTGACTCCGTCCAGATAGCCCCATGTGCGCTTTAGTGTGGTCGGAGAGATGTACTCCCCCGTCCGGTTCCATATTTCGCCGCTCAGAAAGTCAAAGTCCGCGGGGCTGTGCATGCCCCGTCCCACCGCCTCTTCAATCTTGCGGCACAGCTCCTTTATTTCCGGTGAACTGTTAGTCATATCGTTGCAAAGGTATCCCCATTCACCGCAATTCACAAATTATGGACTAACAAGGACCAGAGAACAGTTGGTTTGCAAACCGTTATTTCTGACCTTAGCGAAAGCGCCCCCTCCGCCTGGGATGCGCAAATTCCCGGACCCCAGAGAGTGTCCTTTTTGCTGATGATTAATGTTTGATTGACCACATAAAAACGCTTATGGAAACCAAAAACACTACTGATCCTCTGGCGCCGGAAAAGAGCTCGGCACAAGAGAATCTGAAATCCATGGCGAAGAAATTCGGAAAGAGCCTTTTGCAAAAGGCCGGCGAAGCGGCAGAGAAAACTGTCAGCACCGGCCTTGAGTCGGCTGCCGAAGACATAAAGCAGAAC
>CAVIVH010000018.1:2217-12845 GCA_963646185.1 bacterium
GGAGTTAAAACATTAGGCGCCGCAATCAGCAAGGGGGCGGGCGTCGGCATGGACAAACTCAAGGCTACGGCCGGCAATGTCGGTCAGGACCTTCTTCAAGGCAAGAATATCAAAAGCATCGCATGGGGCCTCTTCAAGCAGACGCCGGCATTCAGGATTGCATCGCTTGCCGCGCTGGCGCTCTGCCTGCTCGTCGTGCTTATCATTGTTCTGATCATCGTCTTATAATACTTATAAATATTTTTAATCATGTCCAAAAAAACAGCAACCAGCGGAGAGTATATTATCTCCGTAAAGGATGACGGTGGAATCGAAGTGTACCGTCAGTACGACAATGTGAAAGGCGCTCTGCGTGAGGTGTCAGAGAAGGTCGGGTTTGAATACGACCCTGAATGGAACACCCGCCACTTCGGGAGCAAACTGATTGATTTTCTTAACGGCAAGTAAGTCATGGAAGCACTTATCAAAGTTCACGGAAAAGCGCAGAACCGCACTGCACTCGGGATTATGCATGCATACCTCGAGCTCAATCCGAATTGCACCCTGGCAGACCTCCAGGCGGCTTTCCCGGATTCACTGAACCCGGACTCAGGAGTCAAAGTCACCTTCAAGACTCTGGAAGAAATCAAGGAGCAGATGGAGGGGATGCAATGGAAAGGTTATTTCACTGACGACGACTGTCTTCTTGAATTCCAAGACGGAAACAAAGCGGCTGTTGTCTCCATGTGGACAAAGCCCAGCTTTGACAGACTCGTCGCGCGCGCCCAGGAATATGGAATCGTGGTCGCAAGTTTCGAGGCTGCCGAAAAGGGGTTCGGAAAGAAGGGCGGATACTATCTTGAGTATCTCAAGCCGGAAGTCCAGCCCAATCCGGAGAAGAAAGTCGCCGTCAACATCAATATCGGCGGAGGCAAAAAACAGGACGGGCCGAAGAAGAAAAAATCACTGCTATGGCTCATTCTCGCCCTCATTATCCTGGCTCTGCTCGGAGCCCTGCTAGCACTGGCCAACAGGAAGCCCAAGGTGGTGACTGTCGTCCAGAGAGACACCCTGACAGTCGTGAACACAGTCCGCGACACAGTTGTGAAGGTGGACACCGTGTATGTGCAGCAGGTGGAAGAAATCGCCAAGAATTTCAATGCGGCAAAGTTCAAGGTAAACTCTGCTGAATTGAACGACGAGGCCAAGTTCGCACTCTACGAACTCGTAAAGGTCATGGAGAAGAACCCTGACCTCAAGCTTCTGATTCAGGGACACACCTCTGACGAAGGAGACGCCGACTACAATCAGAAGCTCTCCGAGAAGCGCGCCAAGGCCGCCGTCGATTTCATCGTGTCCAGAGGAATCGATGAAAGCCGTCTCAAATATGAAGGCAAAGGCAGCAGCGAGCCGCTTGACCCTGACAACCGCGAGGTCAACCGCAGGACCGAATTTATCATCATTGACTGAAATCCACTTATCAATTTTTTAATAATCAAGAATATGGCAGATTTAAGAATCCACGGTCTGATGAAGGTCAAAACCCTCCAGGCCAACTTCAAGAAATGTTTCGGCAGCTCTCTGCGAGTTTACAAGAGCGCAACCTGCAAAGGTGCAATGGCAGATCCCGAGGCTACTATCGGTTCTCTCACCACCAAGAAGGGCGGAGAACTGACCGTGGGCGGCAACAAGACAGTCGGCAAGTTCGAGAAGGAATTTGCAGAAACCTACGGAATCGGCGTCCAGGTGGCCAACGCTGACAACACGGCGCTTGCAAGCGATACCGCAACCCTGGTTGCAGCCGGCAAGAAATAATCCCGTCAGGAGTCCCCGGGCCTCTTGACTCCCGGGGACTCCATTTAATCAGATTAACCACAAAATGATGACAGTTAAAACGACATCGGGCATCGACAAAGTCAAGAATGCGCTGAAGCTCATAGAAAAGAACGAAGGCGAATCTTCTTCATATTCCTGTGACAAGCAAGCCATCGCGATGATTTTCAAGACCTTGTCCAAGGGAACAAGCAAGAATCCATATAATGACACCCTCGTCGAACTCACCGTCATAGACAGCCTGTATGCCACCCAGATGGGCAGGAGGTACTATGGTCTGGATGAGTTGGCCAGATTGCTTGCCGCCCTTCAGGACAAAACAGATTTGCGCAAGGCTTTTCTTGAACTCGCGGCCGGGAAAACCAGCTCGGGAAGCAAGTTATTCGAGCACGACGGAAAGAATTTATTCACAGAGAAATACGGCATAGGCAAAGACGGCCGCGACAAAGGCACCGCCGTGTCCCTCATAAGCAAGTATGCCTATTTTCTGACAGATTACAAGTTCCCGATATACGATTCGATAGCCAGGGAGATGTATCCGCGCATCTGGAAATATTGCGGCTTTAAAGAGCCCGGCCCTTCCGCCGTTGAACTTGCGAGCCTTGACGGCTTCATCAGGGGAATCAACAACCTGATGGGCAAATTGTCCATCACGTCCTATGACACGATGGACAGGCTGCTGTGGACTGCCGGTAAGATAATGCGCGGGAATCTGTCACTGATTCTCACGATGGATGAATATCTGGATTTGAGGAAAAAGGACTTGCTTGGCGAAGATGGTTTCGATCTGGCCGGAACGGATTTGAAAAAACTGACATTTCTCCGGAAGAAGCCGCTTCTCAATGCGATGTTCGAATTGGCAAAAGAATTAAATACCAAGAAATTATGAGCGTAGAATATTACAAGAAGCTAATCATTGACTATCGGGCCAGAATGGTGAAAGAGCGGGAGGACAAAAAAAAGGACAACGAGCGTTATGCCAGTTATATCAAAAGCGCCTCCAGTCCTTCATCCAAGGCAAGCTACCGTAAGTCCAAAATCGACAAGGCCGCATCTCACGACCGCCAGATTGAGAATCTGAAGCGGCAGATAGAATCAGCGAAAGCGAGTCTCGCCAGAGAACGCGCCAGGAAATAATACCCTAAAAATGAAGCAATTATGCCTCAATATAAAAGGACAAAGGACGGCAAGCTTGATATGCGCACCAAACAGGGAAAGGCAATCAAAGCAGCTTACACCAAGCACAATTCAAATATTGTCAGGCGCAAGATTCTGAAATGGAGCATCAGAATTGTCACCGCAGCATTAATTCTGTTCGTGCTTACGTTCGTAATCTCCAAGCTTTACGATCTGATTTTCGACACCAACTGGTTTGGACTGATCTGGAAATTTCTGTTTTAAATAGTCTGAGATGACCTGGCTTCATAATGTCAAGCGCGACCTTGTGCGCGTGTTCGATGACAACCTCCACACCAAGATATGGCACAATATCGCGGACTGGACCATCATCACTCTGATTGTCGTCAGCACGCTTGAAGTATTCCTCTCGACATTCGCCGGTGTGGCGGAGAGACACGGCGCGCTGCTGCACTTCATCGACATATTCACTACTGTCGTATTCACTGTGGAAGTGTCGCTGCGCATCTGGGTCGCGGACGAGCTTGACCCTAAATACAAAGGCTTCTGGGGGCGGGTGAAGTACTGTCTCAGCTTCTATGGGCTGGTGGACTTCCTTTCCACATATCCTGCGATGCTGGGTCTGTTCATGCCGATTCCGGCATCGTTCCTCAAGATATTCAGGGTTGCGAGGATGCTGCGCATCTTCAGGTATATGAAGTCATTCAGAATCTTGGGCGAAGCCATTGCCTCTAAGAAGCAGGAACTGCTGATAAGTTTGTCATTTCTATGCATCCTGACGGTGATTCTGTCGTTCCTGCTTTTTTATGCCGAGCATGAGGCTCAGCCCGAGCACTGCGAGAACGGCTGGCAGGCGCTCGTATGGGCATTCGCCAAATATCTCGGCGACCCGGGCCAGGTTGCAGACGTCCAATTGGCGACAACATGGGGCAACATAATCGCCGTATTTGTGGGAGTACTCGGAATATGCATCTTCGCCGTACCTGCCGGCCTTATCGGTTCCGGCTTCATCGAGGTGATCGAGGCAAGGAACCACAAACAGGAGATTGAGGAGAACAAGGAGCACCTGCGCCATTCGTTCCGCTGGGAGAAAGACCAGCATGGCGGCACAGAACTCTTCCATATCCCTGCTTTCAAGCCTGTTGAGACAATCCTCGTCAAGCAGTTCCTGACCGAGTCGGAAATTGTGGAGGCAGTCAGAGATTCCGACATGTTCCATCTCTATAATCTCGCAAAGGCATTCAGCGACGAGGATGCCGGATCCGACAGGGTCGTAGTTGTGGCCTGTCCGCACAACAGGCCGTACGGATGCTTCATAGACAGAGGGTCTAAGGTAACGATTGTCAGCACATCCGGCTACGACGAGCCGATTACAGGCTGGGTGGCATATCATATAGCCAAGGTCGGCGGATTCAACTATGTCGCCAAAGAGAAAGAGCTCAATCCTGACGACCCGGTCTCTTTCTATAACATAGAAAGTCTTGACGGCCGCCCGAATTTGCAGATGTTTATTGATGACATCCGGGCGCTCGCCGCCAAAGAAGATTCCTGGGTGATTCCGATGTGCTTCTGCAGGGGTCCCAAGACACGTAAGCATGAGATGCATCTTTGCTATAGTCCTGTCAAAGGTGACCACGGATTCGGAGACCCGGGCTGCTGCGTGAAGGATGCGGAAAAATTCCGTACTTTTGCCGATGGCTTGTCGAAGACTCTTGAAGACGGCTTCGGCATCAAGACGGACTGCAACGACTATTATACAGCTTCGAAGAAGATGCTCGTCAACTTCATACCGGGAGCCAACGGCTTCGCGATGCGGATGGAATGCAGGGCCATCTACTTCCCGGCAGACAAAATGGCCAGAATCAAGGCCATCGCCGACACTCTGAACAGGGCATTTGAGCCGGAGGTCGAAAAGGCGATTCCGCCTGAGATGCTCGAGCGGCCGACGGAGGGTTTCGGCTACGAGGGCTATATTGACTAATTGAGTATGAAAGCAATCAGGGCTTTACTGTTCACGCTGGACGTGCTGATGTGGGTGGGACTCGATGTGTGCCTGTTCGCGTGCACGGACTGGCTGTATGGCCTTGCAGGGCTTGCGGCCGTGGTGGCGTTCTTCCTAGGCTTCTCGGTGAGCGGCGGGATGGCGATTTCCATCAGGGACATCTACCGCCTGCCGGAAATCGGGGTATTCAAGAAGAAGATTGCCTACGGCAACTCCTGGGCCTTCGCCACGCTGATGATCATCGCCCTGCTCACGCATATGCATATATAGGCCTACAGCTCCTTCAGCGCATGCTCGAGCCCGAGGATGTCGGCCTCTGTCGTGGCCCAGCTCGTCACGAAGCGGCAGACGATTTCGTCCGTCTCGCTCGGCTCCCATATCTCGAACATTATCTTCTTCGAAAGCGCCTCATACTGGCTGCGGCTGAGCACGACGAACTGCTGGTTGGTGGGTGAATCCATGGCCAGCGGAATGCCTGCGGCGGCGAAAACGGCCTTCAGGCGGGCGGCCATGTCTATTGCATGTCGGGAAATGCGGAAATAGAGCCCGTCAGTGAAGAGGGTGCGGAACTGCACCCCGAGCATGCGGCCTTTGGCAAGCAGGGCGCCATGGCGCTTCACCGTCGTGAAGAAATACCTGGGCGCCGGAATGTTGGAGAACACCACCGCCTCGCCCATCAGGGCCCCGACCTTGGTGCCGCCGATGTAGAATGCATCGCAATGGGCGGCCAGGAACGGCAGGTCATAGTCGCAGGCCTCGGACATAAGTCCATAGCCCAGACGCGCCCCGTCCACATAGAGCTTAAGCCCATAGCGGCGGCAGGCGTCATAAAGGGCTGTCAGCTCGGCGCCGGTATAGACCATTCCCAGCTCTGTCGGCATGGTGACATAGACCATTCCGGGCTGTACCATATGCGGATGTGTCTCATCGGCCAGGAACTTGTCCATATAGGCCCGCAGCGTGTCCACGCTCAGCCTGCTGTCGGCGGAGGGCAGCGCGATGACCTTGTGCCCGGCGGCCTCCACGGCTCCGGACTCATGCACGGCGATGTGCGCCGTCTCCACGCATATTACGCCTTCGCAGGGCATCAGAAGCGAGTCGATGACGGTGGCGTTGGTCTGAGTGCCTCCCACGAGGAAGAAAACATCCGCCTTGTCATTGCTTACAGCCTTGCGTATCAGCTCTTTGGCCTGCTCCGTATAGGGGTCGTAGCCATAGCCCGAAGTCTTCTCGCCATTGGTGGCGGCCAGCGCCGTCAGGATTTCCGGCAGCATGCCGTTGTCATAGTCGCTTTCAAAGGATATCATAGTCTTTCAGAATTTCGGAATCTTGTCCTCTCTCCCCTTCCAGGTCTGCGAAGTTACGGAATTTACGGATATGTCTGCGGCAATGCCGATTGATTTTCCGACTCCGGTTTGTCTGATTCAAAGAAGTAATTATCTTTGCATAAAATCAAGTACACGATAATATAGGCTTAAAATTCACACCTGAATAATCACAAACTTTAATTTAAAAATATGGCGAATTATAACGAATATTCCATCCCCGACCTGATCAGTCTGCTCGGCGAACGGTTCAGAGACTATCGCATACGTTATGGGATGACTCAGAAGGACGTGGCGGCGATGTCGGGCATCACGGTCAACACCATTCACAAGTTCGAGAATGGCGTTTCCGGAAACGTGTCTCTCAGAACATTTCTCCTGCTGATGAAAACAATCAGGCGGCTGGAGAGCATTGACGACATGCTTCCGGACGCCCCCATCTCTCCCTACCTGCTCAGAGAAGAGAAAAAAGTTCAGCGTGTAAGGCACAAAAATAATGACAGTTAATAAGTTAAAAGTCCTTTTATGGGAGCGTGAAATCGGCCGGCTGATTTGGGACGAAAGGCGCAGGCTGGGATTGTTCGAGTTCTCGCAGGACTTCCTCCGCGGCGAACTGGACCCTTTCCCCATCGCCGCGCCGCTGGCCGTTGCGAGGAATTACCCCATAGTCGAAGGTGAGCGGACGGACAAAAGCAATAGCCATCTTCCGTCATTTATCGCAGATTCGCTGCCGGATTCGTGGGGGAATCAGGTCTTCGAGCATTGGCGGAGCCACAACGGAATACGCAGCAATGAGATTACCCCTCTTGACAAGCTTTCCTTTATAGGCAAGCGTGCCATGGGGGCGCTGGAGTTTCTCCCCGAGACTTCCCTGGCAAGGCACTCCGAAACTGTCAACCTTCAGAATCTGATCGAGCTGTCACAAAAGCTGTTTTCCGAGCGTGACAATGCGGCAATCCAGCCGGAGGAATCGCTGACCGTCCAGTCGCTGATGGCCGTGGGAACGTCTGCGGGCGGCCGCCAGCCGAAAGCCATCCTCGCCGTAAACCCGGAGACAGGCGAGATTCGTTCGGGACAGATTGCGGGCAGGGACGGATTTGAATACTACATCCTTAAATTCGGAGACGCGGCCCGCTCGTCGGCCGAGCTGGAAATGGCCTACTATGAGATGGCCGTGGCAGCAGGCATAGAGATGGCGCCCTGCAGGCTGCTTGATGTAGAGGGAGAGAAGCATTTTCTCACCAGGCGATTCGACCGCCGGAACGGGGAAAAACTGCATATGCAGACCCTTGCCGCGATGGACCCGGAAGCATCCAGCTACGAAGACCTGCTGCGCATATGCCGGAAACTGAATCTTCCGGAGCCAGTCCAGACGGAAATATTCCGCAGACTGGTGTTCAATATCCTGGCAAACAACACCGACGACCACAACAAGAACTTTTCCTTTCTTATGGACAAACGCGGAAAATGGAGCCTGGCGCCGGCCTACGACATGACTTACATCTTCAATGCGGCGGGATTCCGCTCGGAAACCGACCATTGCCTCTTTGCACAGGGAAAGCTCAGTGATTTCACCAGAGAGGACATTCTGGCTTTTGCAAAGTCAAACGGTATTCCGAGGGCAGAGTCCGTCATCAGACAGGTGACGGAGGCCGTGTCCCGTTTCGGCAGATTCGCCCGGAAATACGGAGTGCGGGAGCAGTGGACAAGCGCTGTCGAATCGACCATCTCCGCCCATCTTCAGTCATGGGGATATAAGAATCAGACCGTTACGGACCTGCGCATTGGTGACACCGTCTTCGGAAATGTCCGCATAGCAAGAGCCCACAAAGGAAATTATCACCTCTATGCTACCGTCGAGGGGAAAGAAAGGAAATTCATCATCGGGAAAAACCGCGAGGAATACGAGCTGATTGCAAATACGGGCATCGGTAATCTTTCAGAAGTTCAGATGACGGAATTGGTGAAAAAATATCTGGCCGATGGGCCATCAGGCGAAGATTCAGCACTTTAGCGCGATGAAAGAGATTGTCCACATTCAGCATTATGAGTTTCCGTGCGGGGAGATGGTCCTGGCGGCTGCCGGAGAGGCTTTATGTCTATGCGACTGGAGCGGCGGGCACTGCGCGGAACGCAACATGCTCCGGCTGGCCAGGCTTCTGGATGCGGAGTTCAGGGAAGAGACGGCGCCGGTCCTGGAGCGGGCGAAGACTCAGCTCGACGGATATTTCGCCGGCAGCCGGCAGATTTTCGACATTCCGCTGCGCCCCGTCGGCACCGTATTCCAGAAAAGCGTATGGGCGGCTCTGCTTGAGATACCATATGGCGAAACCCGCAGTTACCGGCAGATAGCGCAGCGGATTGGCAACGGGCGGGGCGTGCGCGCTGTGGCACAGGCCATCGGGGCCAACGGAATAGGCATAATAATTCCCTGCCACCGCGTAATAGGCTCGGACCGTTCCCTGACCGGCTTTGCCGGCGGCCTCAGCGTCAAAAGGGCCCTGCTGCAGCTGGAAGGGATAACCATATGAGAACTTCTCGGGATTTTTTGCCTTAAAGTCGGGCGAAATCCATATCTTTCGGGACATAAAAAATCAGTTATCATGGCACTTGAAACACAGATTCAAAAAGACATCATGGCTGCGATGAAGGAGAAGGACACCGTGCGTCTGAACGCCGTCCGCTCCATAAAGTCAGCCATTCTGCTTGCCAAAACATCCGAAGGCGGAAGCAAGGAGCTTTCGGATGCCGACATAGTCAAACTCATCCAGAAGCTCGCCAAGCAGCGTAAAGAGGCAGCCGAGCAGTATGTGGCTGCCGGAAGGCAGGAACTGGCCGACAATGAGATGCGCGAAGCCGCCGTCCTCGACACCTATCTGCCCAGACAGCTCAGCGAGGCCGAGGTCGAAGAGAAGCTCCGCGAGATCATTGCGCGCGTGGGCGCCTCCAAACCCTCCGACATGGGCAAGGTGATGGGCGTGGCCACCAAAGAGCTGGCAGGCCTGGCCGAGGGCCGTCTCATCTCCGGCATCGTGAAAAAGCTTCTTTCCTGAGCATGAAAAAGACCATATTCGCCGTCATTTTCCTCCTCTCTTCGCTTGTTCTGTCAGCCCAAAGTGAAGAGCCGCTCAGGATTTCGATTCTCGGCGACAGCTATTCGACCTATGAAGGATGGCTGACGCCGGACACCAATGCCATATGGTATGCCGATGCAGACAGCGAGTGGCACCAGGAAGACAATGACGTGCAGAAGGTCTGGCAGACCTGGTGGTATTCGGTCATAGAGCAGTCCAACGCCCGCCTGGAGCTCAACAATTCCTTCTCGGGATCCACAATCTGCAACACGGGCTACGGCAAAGCCGACTATAGCGCCCGCTCGTTCATCGCCCGCAGCCCCTATCTCGGAGACCCCGACCTGATATTCGTGTTCGGAGCCACAAACGACGACTGGGCCGAAGCACCTGTGGGCGAGTATATGTACGGATGCTGGACGAAGGAGTCGCTCTACACTTTCCGCCCGGCAATGGCGAAGCTGCTCGCCGACCTGAAGACCAACTATCCCGCGGCCCGCATAGTTTTCATACTGAATGACGGGCTGAAGGAGGTCATCAGCTCTTCCGTGCTCACAATCTGCCGCCACTATTGCGTCCCCTGCCTCGTCCTCAAGGACATAGACAAGCAGCTGAGCCATCCTTCCCAGCTGGGAATGAAACAGATTGCCGACCAGGTGCTCGACTTCTGCGCAGAACTGGGCCTCAGGCTATAGCGCACAACTTTCCGGCAATAAAGAGGCCGACCCGCGAAGGGCCGGCTTTTTTGTTTATACCAGAAAATAGTCATATCTTAACACGATAAAATCGTTCAAAAGTATTTACGATATGGAAAACGACTACTCAATGCACGCCAACCAGCTGGTGGCCAGCCTTGGAAAGCCAGCCGCCGAATTCACCCGGGAAGACATCATCTCCTATATCCGCGAAAACGGCATCAGGATGATCAACTTCATGTACCCCGCCGGTGACGGACGCCTCAAGACCCTCAACTTCGTAATCAACAGCAGCGAATACCTGCACACCATCCTCAGCTGCGGCGAGAGGGTCGACGGCTCCAGCCTCTTCTCCTTCATCGAAGCAGGCAGCAGCGACCTCTATGTGATTCCCCGCTACGCCACAGCCTTCCTGGACCCCTTCGCCAAGCTGCCGACGGTCAGCTTCCTCTGCGACTATTATGACAAAGACGGCCAGCCGCTCTCAAGCGCGCCCCAGGAAAGCCTCCGACGCGCATGCAAGGCCTTCCACGACATCACCGGAATGGATTTCGAGGCCATGGGAGAGCGTGAATACTATGTGATA
>CAVIVH010000019.1:0-8464 GCA_963646185.1 bacterium
GGACCGACCATAGCCCTCAGGCCCCTGGAATGGCTCCTCTCTCCGCCTAACTTTGCAAGATGGCAGGCAGGTATGGGAAATATCACGGTAACGGGCGACATTTGTGGTAACATCACCGGCAATGGGCGCCGGGAGGACGGCCTTTGGGCCGAGCCGCCCGCGCCGGCGCTCCGCAGCCGCCGGTAGGCATATATTCCGGCGGCGGTGCCGATGCTTTCGAAAACATCATCTTGGCGAAGTCGGAAATAATCAGTAGATTCGCCTAAATGCCTGAAAGGTAGGTATGAGAAATGGCTGAAGGGCTGATATGGAAAGAGTTGAGTTGACCATAGAAAACAGTAGCATTCTGACTCCCGGATTTGTTTCGGGGGGGGTGACTCGTTTAGAGTAAATAAGTTAAATATAGGATACTGAAAGGGTGCCGGCGCATTGCGCCGGTGCCCTTTCGCATATTGTGTCCAGTCCGGCGACGGAACCAAAAGTCAATAACAACAAACTAATAGCATCAGATGATGAACATTGAACAAGAAAGACAGACTGCCGGAATTTATGTGCCGCCGGTCTGCGAAGAAATCCCCGTGTGGACTGAAGGCCCGCTGTGCGGCAGTAACGAAACGGTCGGTGAAAACGAAGGAGAATGGTAAAATGGACAACACTATGAAGAAAAGATTTGCATTTGGAATCCTGGCGGCGCTTATGGCATGTTCCTGCCATGAAGAGGAGCTGAATGTCAGCATATTGGAGCCGAGCCGCTTTACTGCGAGCATCGAAGATAGCTACGGCGGCGCCACCAAGACGTCGCTTGACAAGGATGGCAATGTCCTCTGGGCAAAGGGTGACCAGGTGAGCGTTTTTGCCGGCAACACCGTGAACGCGCAGTATCAGGTGACGGACGAGTCTGATGGCAAGACCTCTGCGAGCCTGACCAAGGTCACATCGTCCGAGTTCACGGCCGGAACTGAAATAAGCAACAATGTCGCGTATGATGTAATCACAGAGTAAGAAACAAACATGGTATAACCAGGCTGGATGCCGGGCGGTTTTAAGCCCTCGACATTCGGCCTTCTTTATTTTTGCCCGGCAGAGTGTCGGCACCAGTTGCCGGTTCGTTACTCAGAAGGTGCCGATGCCGAAAAGCCGGTTTTCCCGGTCCTGCTGCCGGAGCGGCAAGGATGAAGGGAATTGGCAAAGATTGTGTATATTTGTATATTTATCGAATCTGCATAGGGCGATGAACAAAAAGGTATTGATAGCATGTCTCTCGGCACTGGCCGCACTGGCCGCCGTGATAACCGTGTCTGTCGTTTTTCTTTATTCCGGAAAAGGAAAAGAGAAAGACGGTGCCGCCGCCTTGCCTCAAAAGGCCGAGTACAGGCTGCTCTCCGCAGTCCCCTCGGATGCCGCCATGTTCATGACCTTCTCCGCCTTCTCTTCCGCAGTGTCCTGCACCGCCGATTCCACCAAGATCTTCGGCGTCCTCCTGACCGACGCCAGAGAAGCCAGGCACCCCTTCCGGGACATGATGGACTCGCTGGGAAAAATCTCCCGCAAATCCCTTCCCGACGGCCCCGCGGTGGTCTCCATGCACTACATCAGAAACATGGCTCCGCTGCTGGCACTTGAAATCGGTAGAGCCGGCTCCGACACCACCGATGCCGTGCGTCTCCTGATATCCGTGGCTCAGAAGAAAGGCCTCTTCACCCGCATCGCCGACGGCTCCGCCCTGACCGGCGAAGACAGCCCCCTCCACAAGACCTCCGTGCTGCTCGTGGCGGCATCCGAAACCCTTCTCACCGCCTCCGTACGCCATCTGGAAAGCGGCACTTCCGTGCTGGAACAGGAGTCGCTCTCCGAGGCCGCCGCTTCGGCCGAAGGCCACAACTCACTGTTCATATCCCACGAATACATAGGCAAGCTCATGGCCTCCGACCTTCTGAGACCATATTCCTCCTGTGGCAGCTTCTTCAAGAAAACAGCCGACTGGACTGTACTTTCCTCGGATGTCCGTCCCGGCGGCAGTCTTCACATGACCGGCCGCATGGTTGCATCCGACCGTGACCAGTCCGCCGTCATAAACATGTTCCGCACCGCCGGGACCGGAGAGCAGAAGTTCGCTTCCGCCGCGCCGGCCGAGACATGGTTCGCCCTGTCCCTCTCCACTCCGGACATCGCCGGATATGTCCGCGCCTACAAGAGCTGTCTGGACGCCAACGGCAAACTCGAGCGCTTCAACCAACTTGCCGCGGCCCTCGGCCATAAGGCCGGAATCGACCCGCTCCGCTGGGCCGAATCGCTGGATATCAAAGAAATAGCCAGGGCCGACGTGCCCGCCGGCGACAGCCTTGTGTCCGTGTTGCTGCTGCGTCCCGCGAAAGAAGACAAGAGCATCATAACCAAGGGAGCCGCCTCCGCCAGCCTGAAAGACTGCGCGTCTCCCTATCCCAATCCATATGCCGGCTTCGTTCCGGCCCTGCTGGGCGACATCTTCGAAGTCGATGACAGCTATTCCCTCTACAGGGACGGATGGCTGGCGTTCGGTTCCGAGACCTCCCTCGCCACTCTGGGCGGAGGCTCTCTCGAGTCCACCCTTTCGGCCTCCGGAGCGGCCCTTCCCGCCAGGGAAGTCAGCCTGAGCGCCTATTTCGGCGTGTCCGGAATCCCTTCCCGTCTCGGTGAAATCTTCCGTCCCGCGATGGCTTCCGGCGTGCAGGCCACCCTTTCGGGCGTCACCGACGAGCACGCGACGCTTTCCCTCTCCGGCGACAGACTGACGCTGGACGTGGTCCGCGCCTCCGTCGCGCCTGACAAAAAGGCACCCGTCGCGGCGGTGAAAGACACCGTGGTCTATGTGAACGCGGGTCCCTTCGAGGTCATCAACTCCGGAACTGGAAAGAAGAACACCCTCAGCCAGGCCGCCAACGGGACCCTCAGCCTCAGGGACGAGGCAGGCAAGGGCCTGTGGGGAATTCCCTTCAGCGGAAAGCTCTGCGGCAGGGTGGAGAGCATAGACTACTACAACAACGGAAAGATACAGTTCCTTTTCGCCAGCGGCTCCAGGCTCTATCTGCTTGACCGCCTGGGCAGGTTCGTGAAGCCCTTTCCCGTGGATCTCGGCACGGAGATTGTGCTGGGTCCCGCGGCCTATGATTTCACCGGAGCGAAAGGCTACACGGTGATGGTCCTCTTCTCGGACAACACCATAGGCATGTACGACCTTCACGGACGCATCAAAGAAGGCTGGCTCGGCATAACCTCCGGCGAGACGATAAAATCGCTGCCCGAGCTGGTGGAGACGGGAGGCAGGAAATATTGGGCGGTCAGGACGTCCGCCAGAATGGAGTTCTACGGATTCATGGGAGGAGCGCCTCTCACGGACTGGACCGGGAACAAGACAATACGTCCGGACAGCGGAATTACGGTCGAAGACGGAGCGGTCAGCGTGACCTGCTTCGACGGCAAAGTCCGCAAAGTCAAGCTTAAAACTGAAAAGTAAGATGGAATTCACATCACTGAACAAAACTTTCGAGAAAAGTTTCAAAGACAACTGGGACAACGCCGCACTTTCCAACTATCAGGGCGTCACGCTGTTCTACAGGGACGTCGCAAGGCGTATAGCCAAGCTGCACATCGCTTTCGAGCAGTGCGGACTCAAAAAGGGCGACAAGGTGGCCATATGTTCGAGAAACCAGGCCAACTGGGGAGTCAGCTTCCTCGCCGCCCTCACCTATGGAGCGGTAGCCGTCCCGATTCTGCACGAGTTCAAGCCCGGCAACATACATTATCTGGTCAACCATTCGGAGGCCAAGGTGCTCTTCGTCGATGACGTCATCTATGAGGGTCTCAATGTCGAGGAGATGCCCAATCTCTATGTCATCGTCCAAATCAACACTTTCAAGTTTCTGTATGCCAAGACCCGGGAGCTCTGGAACGTCAGGGAGCACCTGAACGAGAGCTTCGGAAAGAAATATCCCAACAACTTCGAGAAGAAGGACCTGGACTACTATGAGGACAGCGCCGAGGAGCTCGCCCTCATCAACTACACTTCCGGCACCTCCGGCTTCTCCAAGGGCGTCATGATTCCCTACCGCGCCCTCGTGTCGAACGTCCAGTTCGCCAGAAAGGCCGAGCCGCAGATAAAGCCCGGCGCCAAGGTTGTGGCCATGCTGCCTTCCGCCCACATGTACGGAATGATGTTCGAGTTCCTGTTCGAGATGGCCGTGGGCGCCCATGTACACTTCCTCACCAGAGTGCCCAGCCCCAAGGTGATCATGCAGGCCTTCTCCGAAATCCACCCGAGCATAATAATCGCCGTGCCGCTGATTATCGAGAAGATCTACAAATCCAAACTCAAGCCCATCATAGACCACAACAGAATCTTCTTCAAGCTTCCCGTGCTGGACAAGATGGTGCAGAAGAAGTTCCGCACCGAGCTCATCAACACCTTCGGAGGCGAGTTCGAGGAGGTGATTCTGGGCGGCGCCGCCTTCAATCCGGAGGTGGAGTCCTTCTTCCACATGATCGGATTCCCCTATACGGTCGGCTACGGCATGACCGAGTGCGCGCCCATCATCGCATATGCCCACTGGAATGAGGCAAGGCTCAATTCCTGCGGATATGCCGCTCCCAATATGGAGATAAAGGTCGACTCCGACGACCCCGAACACATTCCCGGCGAGGTCTATGTGCGCGGAGCCAACGTCTGCCTCGGCTACTATAAGAACGAAGAGGCCACCAAAGCCTCCTTCACCGAGGACGGCTGGTTCAACACCGGAGATATGGGCGTAATGGACAAGGACGGCTACCTGTATCTCAAGGGCAGGTCCAAGTGCATGATTCTGGGACCTTCCGGACAGAACATCTATCCCGAGGAGCTCGAGGCCGTGATCAACAACGTGTCCTATGTGGTGGATTCCCTCGTGATTGAGGACCACGGCAACCTTGTGGCACTGGTCTATCCCAACTACCATCAGGCCGAGCTGGACGGACTCACCAGGCAGGATCTCGCGAAGAGGCTCAACGACAGCCTTCCCGAAATCAATACCCAGATTCCCAACTATGCCAAAATCAAGAAGATAGAGTTTATGCCCGAGGACTTCGAAAGGACGCCCAAGCGCAGCATCAAGCGCTATCTTTATCAGAGAAACTAAGCGAGAGACAATCGGCCATGAGCAAGTTCGACCGGAGCTATATCGAGATGGCTTCCATATGGGCGAAGAACTCTTACTGCAAGAGACGTCAGGTGGGAGCCCTGCTGGTCAAGGACAACATGATAATCTCGGACGGGTACAACGGCACTCCGTCCGGGTTTGAAAATGTGTGCGAGGACGAGACCGGGGCCACCAAGCCCTATGTCCTCCATGCCGAGGCCAACGCCATCACCAAGGTGGCCAAATCCGGTAACAGCAGCGCGGGCGCCACTCTCTACATAACGGCGTCCCCCTGCATCGAATGCTCGAAGCTGATCATCCAGGCCGGCATCAGAAGAGTGGTGTACCGCGACGAATACCGGCTCACCGACGGGGTGGACCTGCTCCGCCGCGCCGGGATAGAGGTGGAGAAAATTGACTGAAAATGGAATCCAAGGACAGAAGCGCCTATATAGCCGCCCTTCTCGGCGTGATTCTCGGTGTGCTGCTGGCTCTCACCTTCGGGCATGTCGCCGGAAGCGGGAAGAAGCGAGCCGACTATGCCGACTGGCAGAAACTCAATGTGATACTCAACCAGGTCGAGGCCAACTATGTGGACACTGTGGATGTCCGCAAGGTCACCGACGCGGCCGTTATGGCCGCGCTCGCCCAGCTCGACCCCCATTCGGTCTATCTTCCCCCGCAGGTGCGCCAGGAGTCTGACGACGAGCTCGAGGGCAACTTCGATGGCATAGGCATACAGTTCAACGTGCCCAACGACACCGCAGTGGTGCTGGAGGTCATAGCCGGCGGCCCGTCCGAAAAGGTGGGCATCAAGCAGGGCGACAGGCTGTTGCGCATAGACGACCGTCCCATAGCCGGAGTGAAATTCCCGCAGGACAGCATGGTCCGGAATATGAAGGGCCCCTCCGGGACCAAGGTCACTGTCACCGTGAGCAGGGACGGAGAGGAGATTCCCTTTGAAATCACGCGCGGAAAGATTCCCGTGCACAGCGTGGACGCATGGTTCATGGCCGACGACACCACTGGCTATATCCGTTTGTCCAAATTTTCGCGCAACACCTTCGCGGAGTTCACTTCCGCTGCCGCCAGTCTGCTGGACCAGGGCATGAAGAGGCTGATTTTCGACCTCAGGGACAATACCGGCGGCTATTTCGACCAGGCTCTGCTCCTCTCGGACATGTTCCTGTCCAAGGGCGCTGAAATCGTCTATCTGCAGGGTCTGCACAGGAAGAGAGAGAACTACACGGCTACAGGCAAGGGCCTGCTCAAGGATATAGGTCTATGCGTCCTGATCAACGAGTCTTCGGCTTCGTCCAGCGAGATATTCGCCGGCGCAATCCAGGACAACGACCGCGGAGTGATAGTGGGCCGCAGGTCGTTCGGCAAGGGACTGGTGCAGGAGCCGGTCTATTTCACCGACGGCTCCGGGGTCAGAATCACCGTGGCCAGGTTCTATACGCCTTCGGGCCGCTGTATCCAGAAGCCCTATTCCTCCGACTACAGCTATGACATCTACAAGCGCTACGCCGACGGCGAGATGTTCACCGCGGACAGCGTCAAGGTGGACAGCACCGCGGCCTACAAGACCGTGGGCGGCCGCACGGTGTATGGCGGGGGAGGCATAATCCCCGATGTGTTCGTGCCGGTGGATACCACCAGGGCCACGGCCTATTATATAGCCTGCAACAGGAAGGCCACGGCCATGAGATATGCCTCCGCAATGTTCGACAGATATGGCGACAGGCTGGGCGGAATCGACGATTTCAAGGCTCTTGACGCCTTCCTCGACTCTATAGACATCCCCGGCGGATTCCGCAGCTTCGCGGCCTCCGAAGACGGAATCAGGTTGCGCTCCGAGGCGGAGTGGGACAAGACCGCCCCCTATCTGGTGCCTCAGCTGAGGGCTCTGGTGGGCAGATATTCCAAACTGGGAGACAACGCCTTCTACAAGCTTTATCTCCCGGTGGACGATGACGTCAAGGCCGCGCTGGCCGCAAATTGAGAAAGCTGTTTTGAAATGGTTTCCGCATTTCAAAACAGCTTCTGAATACTGACTGTTCCGGAGGCGTATGGCCGGCTATCGCCGGTTATATGCCTCCAGTGCGTTTCTGAGCACAAGAAGGGCGCGGCCTAGGTCCTTTTCGTTGAGGACATAGGCCAGTCTCACCTGGTTCCTGCCCAGACCCGGAGTCGAATAGAATCCGGAGGCGGGGGCCATCATGAGGGTCTCGCCCACATATTTCCTGCCGTCTTCCGACACCTCCGAACCGTCTCCATAGACGAAGTCGGAAAGGCACCATCTGCAGAAATCCTCGGCATCGGCCACGGGGAGCGCGGCCACGGTGTAGAAGGCGCCTCCGGGCAGGGGAGAGTAAACTCCGGGGATGGAGTTGAGTTCCTTCATGAAGTAGTCGCGTCTTCTGCGGTATTCCTCATAGACCTCCTTCGAGTACTGTTCCGTGCCCTCAATCGAGGCTTCGGCCACAATCTGGCCTATGAGGGGCGGGCTGAGTCTGGCCTGGCAGAACTTCATTATCACGTCCCTGAGGGCCCTGTTGCGGGTCACTATGGCTCCGATTCTTATTCCGCATTCGGAATAGCGCTTGGACACTGAGTCAATCAGCACGACATTGTCCTCGATCTCCTTCAGGTGCATGGTCGAGACATATTCCACTCCGCTGAAGTCGAACTCGCGATAGACCTCGTCCGAGAACAGGAAGAGGTCGTGCTTCTTCACTATCTGGCGGAGCTGCTCCATCTCGTCGGCAGTGTAGATGTAGCCGGTGGGGTTGTTGGGGTTGCAGATCAGTATGGCCTTGGTCCTGGGGCCTATCATGGCCTCAATATCTTCCACGGGCGGCAGCGCGAAACCGTTGTCTATGGAGGAAGTCACTGTCTTGATCACGGCGCTGGCTGAAATGGCGAAGGCCATGTAGTTGGCATAGGCCGGCTCGGGGACTATGATCTCGTCGCCCGGGTTCAGGCAGGCCAGGAATGCGAAAAGCACGGCCTCCGAGCCTCCGGTGGTGATGATTATGTCGTCCGGGCTGACATTGATGTTGTATTTTGCATAGTAGCCGGCCATCTTCTTCCTCAGGCTGAGAAAGCCCTGGCTGGGACTGTATTCCAGAGTGGTCCTGTCTATTGTCTTGAGAGAGTCCAGGCCCTGCTTCGGGGACGGAAGGTCAGGCTGTCCGATGTTCAGGTGATAGATTTTGACTCCTCTGTTTTCTGCCGCATAGGCCAGCGGAGCAAGTTTTCTGATTGGGGATGACGGCATCTGCAGGCCGCGCTGGGAAAATTTGACCATAGAC
>CAVIVH010000019.1:8474-12252 GCA_963646185.1 bacterium
GCGGTAATGTGCGGAATCCTTGTCATGAACATCATCGGAGTGATTGTCTTCTTCATGTTCATCGGCGCCGCCGTGTCCGCGGCCGGAAGTTCCAGCCCCGTCATCCCCAGAAGCGGCGTGCTGAAGATGGACATGTCCAAGATCTCGATTGTGGAACAGCCCGCTCCCGCGGTGGACATGCAGTCTGTCATCAACGGCGGCGCCACCCTGACTTCGGTGGGCATATGGAATGCGGTGCAGGCCATTGAACATGCGGCCGCCGATCCCGGAGTGGAATTCATATATCTCAAGCCGGACGACATCTCGGCCGACATTTCCGCCGTCGAGGAACTCAGGGCGGCACTTTCCGAGTTCAGGAAAAGCGGCAAGGCCGTTGTCTCCTATATATCCTCGCCGAGCACTGTCTCCTATTATCTGGCCAGCGTTTCCGACAAGGTGTTCATGTCTTCCGCTTCCGGCGCCTCTCCGATGATTATCGGAGTCGGCAGCCAGATGGTCTTCCTCAAGGACATCCTTGACAAGTTCGGAGTGAATGTGCAGCTCATCCGCCACGGGAAATACAAATCCGCCGGCGAGACCTTCATAAAGAGCGCCCCCAGTCCGGAGAACCTCGAGCAGAACCGCGAGATGATCGGTTCCATCTGGAACTCCATCGCGGGCGAGGTGGCCGAAAGCCGCGGAATCAGCGCCGATGACTTCAGCGCCATGGTTGACGGGCTCAAGCTCGGCGACGGCGCCGACATGCTGGAGAATTCGCTTGTGGACGAGCTTCTGTCCAGGGAGGAGATGCGCGAAAGGATAGCTTCTCTCGCCGTCGAGGACAAGTTCTCCGATGTTTCGATGATACCTTTCTCGGACTATGTGACCGTCAACGGCAACGGAAATCTCTCTTCCAAGAAGAGGATAGCCGTCGTCTATGCCGACGGAAACATCGTGGAGGGCGAGAGCTCGTCGAATGTGGCAGGAGACACCTTCTCCACGCTCCTGGCTTCAATCCGCGAGGATGACGGCATCGGGGCTGTCGTGCTCAGGGTCGCTTCTCCCGGCGGCAGCGTGATTGCTTCCGACAAGATCAAGAACGAGGTAGACCTTCTCAGGGCCGAGAAGCCCGTCATCGCCTCCTATGGTTCTTATGCGGCTTCCGGAGGCTACTGGATCTCCAGCAGCTGCGACCGCATATTCACGGACAAGACCACCCTCACCGGCTCAATCGGCTGCTTCAGCATGATTCCCGACCTGAGCAAGACGGCCAGCGACATTCTCCATGTGGGCATCACCACCGTGGGCTCCAGTCCCCATTCCGACATGTATTCCCTCATGAGACCTCTTGACAAGGCCGAGACCGAGTATATGCAGAATTCCATAGAGAAGATTTATGGCGAATTCGTGTCCGGCGTGGCCCAGGGCAGGGAACTGACTCCCGAATTCGTGGATTCCATCGCGCAGGGCAGGGTCTGGACCGGAGCTGACGCTCTCGGCATAGGCCTGGTCGATTCCATAGGCGGTCTCAAGGACGCCGTGCAGTATGCCGCAGTTTCCGCCGGCGAGCCCGACCTCTCACAGTGGACCGTCGAGGCCTATCCGAAGCCTCAGACTGCCATGGAGGCGATCATCTCGGCCATGGGGCAGAAGCTGGACGGAGGAAAGGATGTGCTTGCGGGCACTCCGTTCGCCGGAGTCGAGAAGGCGTTCAAGAACTGGACATGGGAAGGTTCCGAGCATGTCTATGCCCGTATGCCCTACGAAATCGTAATAAAGTAATTGGATTCGGCGGAGTTCTGTTTTTCTGTATTCCAATTGATCCCAGGCGGCCGGACTTCTGAGAGCATGTCCACCCCCGGACATGGGCAGGGGACGGGGCCCGTTGACAGCAAGTTATCGCGAAGCGATGACGCAGATGGCAATGGGAGGGGCCGGAGAGAGCGAAGCGAACGGAGTCTCTCAGAAGTTCGGTTGTCTGGAGCATGGAAGGTCTCCGGAGGAGACTGCTGAATCCCGAATCCCGGATTACTGGGCGATGAACTGATAGACAATATCCCCGCTCTGACGGGCGGGAGCTTTGGGGTCGCTGGAAAATCTTGAAAGTCTGGCGGCCCTTATTGCGTAGTCCCTAAGGCATTTGTCATCCGAGGACCCTGCATCCTGCACCTTCGCGTTTATCACCTCTCCGGCATTGTTCACCGTGATCAGGACCACCACCATGCCGCCGCCGTAGCACCTGTAGGCCGGGATGGACAGGCGGCTGGCCTTCCTGCCGGCCAGATTATAGGACACCACCGACGGTCCCCCATAGTCCGCCTCCTTCCTCTCATCCTTCCTGTTTTCCGAAGCGGCGGGAACCGCCACATAGTCATCGTCGCTCTCTGGGATGTCCACCCCGTTTCTGAGGTCCTTCGCCAGCCTTTCCGCGTCCTCATAGAGCGACTTCGCATCGGTGCCCCTGTCGTCCTTCAGCGCCGAACGGTCGGTTGCCACATTTCTGAAGATCTCCCCTGAGCTGCCGGAAATCAGCTCCTCCACCCTCCGGCTTATCTCCTCGCCGAAGGCTTCGTCCTCCATTGCCTTCTTCTCCTCGGCCAGCTGCTTCTCGACCGCGTCCTGCTGCGAGAAATCCATCAGGAAACTCTCACCCTTCATGAAGGTCGCGCCTATGCGACAGACAAGCAAAATGATAATCACCGTGAGGTGTGCGATCACGGTGATGTAAATTCCGGCCTTGTCGTCTCCTGTGAGCTTCTTTCTCATGGGGGCGTGCTATTTGTCCTTCTGGAGAGTCCGGTCTATGGTGGTGGCTATGACATCGATGGCCACTTGGTTATGGCCGCCCAGCGGGATGATGATGTCCGCATAGCGCTTGCTGTGCTCTATGAACTGCAGATGCATGGGCTTGACCGTGTCGGTGTAATGCTCTATGGCCGACTCTATGTTGCGGCCCCTCTCCCTGATGTCGCGCAGGATGATGCGCATCAGCCTGTCATCGGCGTCGGCGTCCACGAAAATCTTTATATCCATCTCGTCCCTGAGCTGCTTGCAAGTGAAGATCAGGATGCCCTCCACGATGATTACGTCGGCGGGCTCCACCCTCACGGTCTCCGTCTTGGACCTGGAGCAGGTGAGATAGGAATAGACCGGCTGGTCGATGGCCTTGCCCTGCTTGAGGTCGTGAAGCTGGCTGCAGAGCAGGTCAAAGTCTATGGCATCGGGATGGTCGAAATTTATCTTGTGCCTCTCCTCCATGGGGAGATGGCTGGAGTCCTTGTAATACGAATCCTGCGGAATCACCACGACCTTCCCGCTGAGCTTGCGGGTTATGGCCTTCACTACCGTGGTTTTTCCCGAGCCTGAACCGCCCGCGATGCCTATGACCAACATGATGTGTGAGCTTTAAAATTCAGCGTTTTTAGGTGTTCTGGGGAAGGGAATGACGTCCCTGATGTTGCTCATTCCGGTGACGAAGAGCAGGAGCCTCTCGAAGCCCAGTCCGAAGCCGCTGTGGGGCACGGTGCCGAAGCGCCTTGTGTCCACATACCACTCCAGGTTCTTTCTGCTCATGCCCAGCTCGTCGATCCTGTTCTCCAGTTTCTCGAGCGAAGCCTCTCTCTCCGAGCCTCCGATGATCTCTCCGATTTTGGGGAAGAGCACGTCCATGGCCCTGACGGTCTTGCCGTTCTCGTCCTGTTTCATGTAGAAGGCCTTGATGTCCTTAGGGTAGCCCGTGAGGATTACCGGCTTGCCGAAATGCTTCTCCACGAGATATCTCTCGTGCTCGCTCTGCAGG
>CAVIVH010000020.1:0-4678 GCA_963646185.1 bacterium
CCGTCAGTGGTGGCGGAGCACTGGTGCATGGTGCTGGTAATCACCATGCTGGCCCTTGTGGGAATGTCCTTCTTCTCCGGCTCCGGTGCCCTGCTCTCCGGCAAGGGCATCAACTATGCCGTGAGCTGCGGCTTCTCCATGGCCCAGGTGGGAGAGTTCTCCTTCATCCTGGCCGGTCTCGGAGTGTCGCTCGGGGTCATGAGCGACTTTATCTATCCCGTGATAATAGCGGTGTCGGTCATCACGACCTTCATCACCCCATACATGATCAAACTCGCCCCGCACTTCGCCTCGCTCCTGCATAAAAAGCTGCCCGGGAGAATAGTGGAGCGGCTGGATTCGGCCGGAGAAGAAAGCACCGGAGACGACGGCGGCCGCGTCGAGGTGAAGGGCTATGTGAGATCGCAGCTGGTGAGGGTCGGGCTCTATGGAGTGGTGGTCATAGCCATACTCCTGGGCTCCAACCTGGTCCTCGGGAAAGTCGTGGGCGCCCTGCTTCCGGACATCTCCGAAGGGATCTCCGAGGCGATAGTCGCCGCCATAACCCTGACAGCCATGATTCCGTTCCTCATGCTCATGGTCACCCAGAACCAGTCCATGCGCAAGACCTCGCACGAGCTGCTCCGGACCCACAGGGTGAGCGTATGGCTGCTGCTGAGCATAGACCTGATGAAGATGGCCGTGGCCATAGTGTTCATCTTCGTGGTGCTGGCGTCGCATTTCAACATCAAGGCATGGCAGGCCCTGCTGATCGTCATCGCGGCCAGCGCGCTGTTCTTTTTCTTCATACGCGGCATGTATCACAAGATCAGCCGCATAGAGGCCCGCTTCATGCAGAATCTCAACAAAAAGGAAGATCTCCAGCGGCAGAAGACTCCCGTGGCCACTTCGGTCAGCGACAACCTTTCCAGATATGACGTGAGCTCCGCCACGGTGGAGGTGTCTCCGGACTATCCGCACATAGGCCGGAGGCTCAGCGATCTGGATATAAGGAAAAACACCGGAGTCAACATAATAAAGATCAGCCGCGGCTCCCGCAGCATAGAGCTGCCCTCCGGCGACGAGCGGGTCTATCCCCATGACCGGCTTCTGGCTGTGGGCACGTCCGGGCAGCTTGCCCGCTTCGAGGAGGCCATGAGCCTCAGAGCTCCTGCCGGGCCGTCATCCGGCTCCGAGTTCTCGCTGGAGAAGATTGTGCTGGATGCGACATCGGAATTCATCGGCAAGTCCGTCAGGGATCTGAATCTCAGGCCTTCGGGCCAGATGGTGATAAGCGTCGCGCGCGGCGGCGAGACCGTCACCAACCCGGCTCCTGACTTTGTGTTCCGGGAAGGCGACCTGGTGTGGACGGCGCATGTGAACTGACGGGCATGACAAAATGGCTCCCCGGCGTCGCACGCACGGAATTTGAAAGTGAATCGGAAAATTTTTAAGGCAATGGACAAGAACAATATACCCGTATTGCTTCTGACCGGTTATCTCGGAAGCGGCAAGACCACTCTGGTCAACAGGATACTCTCCAACAGGAGGGGAATCAAATTCGCGGTCATAGTCAATGACATAGGCGAAGTGAACATAGACGCAGACCTCATCCAGAAAGGAGGAGTGGTGGGCAAGAAGGACGACAGCCTGGTCGCCCTGCAGAACGGCTGCATCTGCTGCACCCTGAAGATGGACCTGGTGGAGCAGCTCTCGGACATCGCCCGCACCGGCAAGTTCGACTACATAGTAATCGAGGCCAGCGGCATATGCGAGCCCGCTCCCATAGCCCAGACCATATGCTCCATCCCTCAACTGGGGCCCAAATACGTGTCCGAGCATATGCCCGTGCTGGACTGCATAGTGACGGTGGTGGACGCCCTCAGGATGCAGAGCGAGTTCGCCTGCGGAGACGCCCTCAAGAAGAAAAACATCGATGACGAGGATCTCGAGAACCTGGTCATCCAGCAGATAGAGTTCTGCAACATAGTCGTCCTTAACAAGGTCTCCGAGGTCAATCCCGGGGAGCTGGACCGCATCCGCAAGATTGTCAGGGCCCTGCAGCCCAAGGCGGAGATAATCGAGTGCGACTGGGGCGATGTGGATTTCGACAAGATTCTCCACACGGGAATGTTCGATTTCGAGAAGGTGGCCACTTCGGCCGCATGGATCGACGCCATTGAGGGCGACGGCAAGGCTGAAGAAGAGACTGACCATGACGATGACGGCGACCATGAGGAGTACGGGCATCACCATCATGACGACGACCATGACGACGATGACCATGACGGCGACCACGGACATCATCATCACCATCACCACGACCACGAAGGCGGCGAGGTGGAGGAATACAACATAGGCACCTTTGTCTATTACCGCCGTCCGGCACTGGATATCAATCTGTTCGACCGTCTGGTGGCTAAAAACTGGCCCAAGGGCATCATCCGCGCCAAGGGCATATGCTGGTTTGCCGATGAGCCCGACAAGTGCTACGTCTTCGAGCAGGCCGGAGTGCAGAAGTCGCTCAAGGACGCCGGCTACTGGTATGCGACCATGCCGGAGGATAAGCTGAAGGCGATGCTGGCCAGCGAGCCCGGGCTGCGCCGCGACTGGGACGAGACCTATGGCGACAGAATGGTGAAGATAGTATTCATCGGCCAGAACCTGGACAAGAAGGCCATCGCCGAGGCCATGGACAAATGCCTCGAGCAGCCGCTGATGATGTAGTCCGGTTAATCCTGCGGGAATCTCTGGCCATACACGCTGGCGCGGAGGAATGAGCGGAAGCGGGCCATGTCGCTGAAGGCGTCCTGTTCTTCGGGGGAAATTATGGGGCCGATGCCTATTCTGGGGCATTGGCCTTTTTTATTCATCACTTCGGTGGGCAGCCTCAGAATCCGGATCTTCCAGCTGAGCAGGCCCAGGAGATAATAGAAGTCGGAATTGCGGTCGAAAAAGCGGACGGGAACCACCGGCACCCTGGCTTTCTTGATTATGCGGACTATGTCCATCTGCCACTCCCTGTCGCTGATGCTGAAGTCCCGGAGATGGAGGTCGGACACGGCGCCGGAGGGGAAGAACCCCACGGGACGGCCCTCCCGCAGCGTCTGCAGCACCTCTTTCACCCCGTGGATGTTGGCGGCGGTCACTCCGGGCCCTCTGTCGCCGGTGACCGGATTCACGCTTATCAGGCTGGGCGTCAGGGCCTCTATGACGGTGAGGAACTGATTGACCATGACCTTGAACCCCTCCCGCCGCCGGCCTATGAGGTCTATGAGCATAAGCCCGTCAAGAGCACCGTATGGGTGGTTGCTTATGGTTATGAACGGGCCGTCCGGCAGCAGATCCAGGTTCTCTCCGCCGGCGATGCGGCAGCGGATGTTCTCTTCTTTCAGGAAAGCCGTGGCGAAGCCGGCGCCCCTGCAGCCGCAGATCCGGTCATACAAGTCCGAGACATCGTCTATGTTGAGGCAATGTCTCAGAAATTTTATGAGTCCCGTCCTGCCACTCAGCGCCGGGACGTGATTTTCTATTTCGCTGACCGTGAGAAGCGGCATGGCTCACTGATTCTTCTTCAGCGGGTCCGCTTTGGCATAGGCCCGGGCGTCGCTGATTATGCTGGAGAAGTAAATTGCCGCCAGGACCAGGAGAATCACTGTTCCGGCCACATCCAGAGCCTTGAGTTCCAGCGTGTTGCCTGCGACGGTCACGCTCGCCGTGAATTCTCTCAGCGGGCGGGACAGGATGAAGCAGGTGTTCAGGATTATGGCTATGATGCGGAACTCGGTGGGCCCGAGCCTGGCATAGGTCAGCTTGAACTCGCCCTTCAGGTGGGCGTTGGTGATGACATTGAGGGTCAGCAGCAGATAGAAGATGAAAATCAGCATGGCCAGGTCGAAGCGCATCAGAGCCGAAAGGCCTATGCCGCCGAACATCAGGAACTCGTTGATGCAGTCCACCGTGTGGTCTAGGTAGAAGCCATAGACCGGCCTCTGGGTCTTGCGGTATCTGGCCAGGTTGCCGTCCAGCGAGTCGCCGTACCAGTTGATGGCAAAGCCCAGCGACGCCAGCCAGAGCCAGCCGATGTCGCGGCTTGAGAGAATGTAGCCTACGGCTATGATCACGGACCCCAGCGTGCCGATCATCGTGAGAAAGTCGGAGGTGACCCAGGCGGGCTGACGTGCGGCCAGCCAGACCAGCACACGGTGCTCCGCTCCGTTCAGGACGGAGGTCTGTATCCGTTTTGCCTGTTTTCCCGTTTCCATATGCCTATATTTGTCTGTTATAGATTCTTGCCCTCTTGATGAGTTCGTGGTCCAGCTTGTTCCAGAGATTCTGCACGCTTATGTTGCGTTCCAGCTCGCGGGTGCTCTCCAGATACTTGATTCCGTGCTTCCTGAATCCCCTCAGCATCTTGTCCATGATCATGGCCGTGACTCCTTTCTCCTTATACTTGTCGCCGACGGCTATCAGCAGGGCGTCCGCGGTGTCGTTGTGCCTGAGCGCGCGCAGCAGCTCTATGAAGCCGAAGGGGAACAGATGGCCCCTGACCTTCTGAATGGCCTTCGACAGGGAGGGAAGGCAGACTCCGAAGGCCACCACCCGGTCGTCGCTGTCCAGGATTATGGACACATAGTCGAAGTTGAGCCTGCTGATGAACTGCCGCTTGAGGTCCTCCCACTGGGCCGGAGTAAGCTCC
>CAVIVH010000020.1:4688-12235 GCA_963646185.1 bacterium
GCCGTGGATTCCGGAATATGCCTCGTTCAGGACCCGGTACACGCCGTCCAGATAGGGCCCGGCATCCTTGCGTCCGCGCCGGACGGGGGCCTCGTGCAGACCGTATCTTCCGGCAATGAGCTTTGCCGCGCGAGCATATTTTTCGGTGTCCTGCGGGACGGTCACCAGATATTCCACATAGTCCTCGGCCCTGGTGTAGCCGCGCTCCAGGATGCGTGGCTCATAGTAGGGCGCGTTGTATTTGCCATAGGCCGTGGGAATCTTGTCGAAGCCGTCAACCAGCACTCCGGCCACGTCGAATTCGAGGAAGCCGGTGGGGCCCTCGACTATCTCCATGCCCTTTTCCCGGGCATAGGCCTCCACCGTCCCGAAAAGCCGGTCCACGACCTCCTGCGAGTCGATGAAGTCAATCCAGCCGAAGCGGCAGAATTTTTTCCCGACCTTTTCGTTGTATTTATGGTTGATTATGCCGGCTATCCGGCCCACTGTCTTTCCCTTTTCGTCCAGTGCCAGCCAGTATCTGCCCTCGCACACTTCGAAGGCCTTGTTCTTGCCGGGGCTGAGCGTGTCCATGTCCGCGCCCACGAGCTGCGGGACGTAGTACTTTTCTTTCCGGTAAAGCACGTTCGGAAATCTTGCGAAACGCCGCAAATCCTTCAATGACTTCACCTCTCTGATGATAACTGTCATTGGATCAATGTCATTAGCTTTCCCTTTCCCCCGCGGCCTCCGGCGGCGGCTGGCGGGTGCTCCGGCATTTTCGCTTCCCGGGACTTTTCAGCCGGCCGTCCGTGCGGGAAAATCCGGATGACCTAAAGATAGTAAAAAGTTGGTTCGGTGTGCGGCCGGGCCCCGTCTTTTTTTGTGGGGAAGGGGAGCCGGCGGGGCGACAATTCCTGCCGATATTGCGTATATTTGTCCTGATATACGATTGAGATGGCGACCATAGGCATATTCGATTCCGGACTCGGGGGACTGTCGGTCCTCAGGGCCTGCGCGGCCGTGCTCCCCGGCGAGAGGTATATCTATTTCGCCGACAGCGCGCACTGTCCGTATGGAGAGAAGAGTGCGGGGTATATCCGAGAGCGCAGCGCCGAGATTGCCGATTTCCTGATCGGAAGTGGCGCCGACATCATCGTGGTGGCCTGCAACACCGCCACCGCCGCGGCCATAGCCTTTCTGAGGGAGCGCTATTCCGACAGGGCATCCGCCGGGGTCCGCGAACGGGTGCTGTCGCTGAGCGGAGGCCGGCGGGACCATGTGATGTTCATCGGCATGGAGCCTGCGGTGAAGCCCGCCGCGCTCGGCACCGTCACCGGGGTGATCGGGGTCCTGGCCACTGCAGGGACTCTCCGGGGCTCGAAATATCTGAATACAAAGGGTAATTATTCAGGCAGCTGCAGAATATGCGAGAGGGTGGGCGAGGACTTTGTCCAGCTGGTGGAAAGCGGCAGGACGAGCGGCCCCGAGGCCGAGGAGACCGTGCGCAGGTCGCTGGAGCCGTTGCTGCGCGAGGGCGCGGACATCATAGTCCTGGGCTGCACGCATTATCCGTTTCTGCTCGGGCCTATGCGCAAGATTGCCGGAGAGGGCGTCCGTTTCATAGACCCGGCTCCGGCTGTCGCCAGGCATCTGGCCGATGTTCTTGAAGAAGAGGGGATTCCCCTGCGCGGCGTGCGCCTTGCCGGCGCCGTGCCTCTTGATGACAGCCGGCCAGTCCCCGATGGCAGCCGTCCCGTTCCCGATGTCGAGCTGAACTCCTCCGGCGACCCCTCCGCCCTCCGCCAGATGTTCTCCGCCCTCTTTTAGGTTTCTGGTATCTGATAGGCATCCGGCTGGCTCCTCCGGAGATCTTCGCTTCGCTCATCCTTAGAGTGGCGGTCCTCAGACCGCCCGGCGGTGCGGACATTTTGCCGCTGGCAAAGCCAGTCAGGCAACAATGCGGGAGCAAGGAGCCGCAGGGGGCGTTACGGGGGCAGAGCCCCCGTCAACAAGCTATCTTCGGCGTAAGCCGAAGATGAGGTCGTGCAGATTGACGCTGAGGCGGAAGGTCTCCTGGTTGCCGAGCAGGCCGTCGCCGCCGAAGTGGAAGACGACCGCCGCGCCCAGGTTCACGCCGGGGCATATCTCCGGCATCCACGACAGCTCAGCCCTGTCATAGAAATGAGAATCGCCGGAGCCGTCGCTGTCCAGGCGGAAAAACTGGTCTCCGAAGTAAAGGCGCTCGCCATATGCGGTTCCGCCCTCATCCGTCTTTGCGAAATACGGCATTATGTCTTTGCCGACATACAGGCTGTTGGTCAGGCCGAGGCTCCATTTGCGCAGCTCCACCGTCAGTTCTGCGAGTCCCGAGGCCTCGAAGCCGGTGTCGAGCCTCCGGTCCTGCTGCAGCGACTGCAGCCATCCGGCCCTGATATGGAACTCGCTGAAAAACCAGCGGGTCGCCCCGGTCAGGTCCACCCGCACATAGGGCTCGGCCAGAATGTTGTCCACCACGCCCTTGACCTCCTCCGAGTTGGCGAAATGCACGCCATAGCCATTATAGCCTATGCGCCATATCCCGAAATCCTTGTGGCCGGCGCTCATTATCATGAACTGCTCCCTGGTGTCCGCCCCCGCCCCGATCTTTCCGTTCCAGTCGCAGGCGAATTCCAGCGCGGCGTCCTGGCTACTCCATCTGAACAGGGCGCCCTCTATGTTGTTGTCATACCAGCGGCTCTTCTCCGAGAAGAATGCCGTGGACCACTCCTCCCCGGACATGCTCTTGGGGAAGATTCCGGCGGTCATCTCCAGGGTGCCGTCTCCGCGGAGGCTCTGACTGAATGAGTACCAGAACTTCAGCTCATGGAAAAGCTCACCGTTGACGGCGGACGGGTCGCCGAAATCCTTCATCACGTCCATGGCCGCCATTATCCGGTGGGTCTGGCCTCTTCCGGCACCGACCTGAAGTCCTATGGCGGGGGTGAGCCTTGCACCGAAGATGGTCTCCGAGGTCTGGAAACCGCTCACGTCATATTCCCGGTTGTCGAAATTCATCGCGAAATCCGCGTCATACACGAATTTCACGGCGTCCCTCAGTTCCTTCGGATATGGTTCGGGATTCTGATAGGGACGGTACTGGGCTCCGGCAAAGGCCGGAATGAGAAGGGCGGCTGCGGCCGCGGCTATTTTGAGGGACATCGCTGTTATATATGTTTGGAATCAGGCCGGCTTTTCCGGAAATTGTCTGCAAAATTACTTAAATTCAGACACGCCGCAAGGCCTATTCCAGCCACGCGGGAAAGTCGTCCGCCCGCGCCCGCGAGACCGTCATCTCCGCGGGAGCTTCGGCATAGAGTTCAAAAAGTTGTAATTTTGTGCTCCTATGGAAGTAAAATTCACTGTAAAATACTGGACTGAGTGGGGCGACAGCCTGTGCCTCGTTCTCGGCGATAAGAAATATCCGATGGAATGGGGCGACGGCGGGATGTGGCACGCCACCGTGAGCGACTGCAGCGCGGCCGCCCTCAAGGACTATGGCTATGTGGTCATGCGCGACGGGTTGATCTGGCGCACCGAATGGAAGCACCATAGCTCCAGGCTCGCCAAAACCGTTGAAGACCGGTGGATTGACTGCCCTGTCGCGGGCTGTCCCTTCCCGCGTGAGCATCAGGCCGCGATGTTTGACCGTCCGGGCTTCAGGGGTGCCGGCACAGCCGTGCCCGTGTTCTCTCTCAGAGGCGGGGACGACTTCGGAGTCGGGGAATTCCATGACCTGCACGCCCTTATCGACTGGGCGGCTGCCACCGGGCAGTGCGTGATCCAGCTGCTGCCGGTCAACGACACCACCCGCAGGGGGGACTGGAAGGATTCATATCCCTACAGCCCGGTGTCGTCGTTTGCGCTGCACCCGATGTATATGCACCTGCAGAGCCTCGGAATCAGGCCAAATGCCGAATTCAGGAAGCGGCAGGAGGCTCTCAACTCCCTTCCGGAGATCGACTGGCCTAAGGTGTTCAAGGCCAAGATGAAATATATCCGCCAGGCTTTCGTGGAGCGCGGCGGGAAGGATATGCAGACCCCGGGCTACAAGGCTTTCGTCAGGGAGAACGCGGGCTGGCTCGACGAATATGCCCGTTTCTGCGCCATGCGCGATTCGCTGGAGGCCGACTATTACCGCTGGATGCAGTGGCATCTGGACAGGCAGTTCTATGCCGAGGCTAGGTATGCCCGCAGCAGGGGAGTGTCGCTGAAGGGCGACCTGCCCATCGGAGTGAGTTCCGACAGCGCCGAGGCCTACTGGCATCCGGAACTCTTCAACCTCGATTCCACAGCCGGAGCGCCGCCCGACTATTTCAGCAGGGACGGCCAGAACTGGGGTTTCCCGACCTATAACTGGGACGCGATGGCAGAGGACGACTATGCGTGGTGGAAGTCCCGACTGCGCAAGATGTCGAGATATTTCGACGCCTTCCGCATCGACCATATACTCGGATTTTTCCGCATCTGGGAGATTCCGGCCGACAAGTGGAGCGGTCTCGACGGCCATTTCAACCCCGCCCTGCCATATTCCGCGGAGGAGATAGGACAGATGGGGCTGCCGCTGGAGGGCCTCTTCCACGAGGACCCGAGACATCCGGGGATGTATCAGCCGCTGATCTGTCCCGATTCGCAGCGGCTTCCGCAGTGGCAGCAGGAGAGGTTCGGAGCTCTCTATAATGACTTCTTCTATCACCGCCACGAGGAGTTCTGGCGCCGCAACGCCGAAAAGAAGCTCCCCGAGCTGCTCGGTGCCACCGGGATGCTTGCCTGCGGCGAGGACCTGGGGATGGTGCCGGGGTGTGTGCCGGGAGTGATGGACCATGAGAAGATCCTCTCTCTCAAGATGCGCGGAATGCAGAATGAGGGGGAGTGGAACGCTCTCAGCGTTTGTGCTACATCGAGCCATGACATGGAGACTCTGCGCATGCAGTGTGACCATGACCCGGATCCGGGGGATGTGCGCAATATGCTGTGGGAGTTTCTGTCGTCGCCTTCCATGCTGGCGATATTCCCCATTCAGGACTGGCTTGCCCTCGATGCTTCGCTCCGCCGCCCGGAAAGAGGCGAGGAGAGAATCAACCAGCCGGCCGACCCTCTCCACCATTGGCGCTTCCGCCTGCACATGGACCTCGGCCGTCTTGCGGATGCGTCTTCGCTCAATTCCGGCATATGCGGCCTGCTCAGGGACAGCGGACGCCATAACGCCGTTTAGGGATTCCCGATCCATCATCAGGAACCCTTCGCAAACTGCCCAACTTATTTTTTTCATCAGCACCAAAAATCAAATAAGAGATGTAAATTTGTAACAAAATCGAAACTAAATCTTAACATAGACTCATAATGGGAGCGACTGCGATTCTTTCTGCAATTCTCACTCTTCTGGCCGGAATAGGCATCTTCCTGATTGCCTGTCAGATGATGAGCTCCAACCTCGAATCCGCCAGTTCGGACAAACTCAAGGCGCTTTTCGCCAAGGCATCGGGCAGCAAGCTGCTGGGAGTGGGCATAGGAACCCTCGGAACGGCGGCCATCCAGAGCTCGGGAGCGACTACGGTGATGACCATAGGCTTTGTCAACGCAGGAATAATCTCTCTTACGCAGGCGGCCACGATTATCTATGGCGCCAATATCGGAACCACGGTCACGGCGCAGATTGTCGCCCTGGGAATGTTCGGCAGCAATGCCCTTTCCACCACGGTCATCTTCTCGGCTTTCGCCGGCATCGGCGCATTCATCAGCCTGTTTTCCAAAAAAGACAATATGAAGACCCTCGGAGGCGTGCTCACCGGTTTCGGTATGCTCTTCGTGGGCCTTTCGCTTATGAGCGAGTCCATGTCGGACTTTGCCGCGCTTGACGGAGTGAAGACCTTTCTGGCTGGGATAAACAATCCGATTCTCCTGGTGATTCTCGGCGCGGTGTTCACCGCCATAATACAGAGCTCTTCGGTCATGACTTCCATAGCCCTTGCGATGGTGGTGACCGGACTCATAGGCCTCGACCAGGGAATATATCTGACCATGGGTTCGAACATAGGCTCCTGCGTGGTCGCCGTGATAGCCGGAATCACCGGCAGCGACAATGCCAAGCGCACGGCTCTCATGCATCTGATATTCAACTGCGCCGGCGTGGTGATTTTCCTTTTCGCGGCGCTGCTGATGAATCTGTTCACAGGCGGATCCGTGTCGTTCGGAACTCTGTTTGCGGCCGTGTTCCCCGGAGTGCCGCAGACCCAGCTGGCCATGTTCCACACTTTCTTCAACCTCGCCACGGTGGCCGTGATGCTGCCTCTGACGGGGGCTCTGGTGAATCTTGTGATCAGGATAATTCCCGACAGGAAGAAGGTCGCGGAGCCTGCGGAGCCTGGTTTTCACCTTCATTATGTCGATGACAACATGCTCAAGACCCCTCCTGTGGCCGTTCAGCAGACCAAGCGGGAGATTGAGCGCATGGCGGGTCTCGCGATGGACAATTTCGACCGTTCACTGTATATAGTCACCACTCTGGATTTCTCGGGGAGGCAGGTCTTCAAGACCACCGAGAAGGAGCTCAATTTCATCAACAGCTCGCTGGTGGATTTCGTGGTCCGGCTGTCGGAGATGAGCGGACTGAGCGAGAAGGACCGCGTCTATCTGACGACCACCTTCCGTTCTGTCAGGGACATAGAGCGAATCGGCGACTATGCCGAGAATATAGTGGAATATGCCGACAATCTCACTGAGGACAGTCAGCGTTTTTCGCCGGACGCCATCGGGGAGATCTCGCGGCTCAAGGATCTTGTGCATGAGCTCTATGAGAAGGTGATGTGGGCCTATGACAGGGAGGACCTTGAGGAGCTGAAGGAGGCCAATCTGATCGAGGACCAGATTGACGATTTCACCAAGGCGATGGAGGACAATCACATAAGGAGGCTCACGGAGGGAGTGTGCACTCCGGAGACCGGCGCGCAGTATCTCTCGCTGTCATCCAACATAGAGCGTATTGCCGACCATCTCATCAATGTCGGCAAAACTATCAGAAGCCTGCGGTTCTGACCTGCCGGCGGCTCCGGATCCGCCGCTTCAGGTTGCTGCCGGGACTGTCCTGCGGCCGGGGAAGACTTCCGCAAAAAACGGCTACCCGTCTTGCAAAGTCGAATTTTAGCCGTATATTTGCACTCCGATTGTCGGGAGCATAGCTCAGTCGGTTCAGAGCGTCTGCCTTACAAGCAGAGGGTCGGCGGTTCGAATCCGTCTGCTCCCACAGAAAAGAGTCCGGTCAGCTGACCGGACTCTTTTTCGTGGGAACGGGGGGCTATTGGGCGATATAGGCCTTCATGTTGGACTTTTCGGAGATTTTGGAGTCGCCGGAGGCGGTTATGAAATCATCGATCATCCACTTGCCGTCTTCACGGACGAGCACCACGCCGATCCGCTCCACCGCCCCCAGATTATGGATGTCTACATCGTCCCTGTAGCTCTCGTCCTTGTAACTTGTTATATTTTAAGTTATTAACCTTTATTGGAGAAATTTTCTCCGGACACTAATG